>JAEUIL010000266.1 GCA_016794255.1 Planctomycetaceae bacterium
ATCGTGTCCGCATGGACATCTAAACCGACGTAACGTAATTTGTCGTGCACTGGACCAGTCCTCGTGTGTGGCTCTGCGAAATGGGAAACCATGATCGTAACCCACGTTCTCGCGAGCGGCTGGTCCAGCCATTTTGTCTACCACTGGTCGCAAGCGTCGCCCTATTGCGCTATTTGCTCGAGCACGCTGCGCATGTATTCGATGCTCTCGCGGGCCAGCCGTTCTGGACCCGGCTCGTAGTCGAACACTTCGACCGAGACCCAACCTTGATAATCGATCTCGCCGAGCGTCTCGAAGATCGGCACGAAGTCGAGCTCGCCCATGCCGGGCCCCTGCTTGTTGGGATCATTGACGTGCAGATGGGCCATCTCGCGCCGGTGACGCCGCAGCAGTTCGGGAATCGGCGTCGGCTCGGTCGACATCGCGATACAATCGAGGTGCAAGCGGCAATTGGGCGAACCGACCATCTCCATCAGCTGCACACCCTCGGCAGCCGTGTTCAAGAACGGTCCCCACTCGGGCGATAGTGGCTCCAAGGCCAGCGTCACGTTCAACTCCTCGAACACCGGCATCGCCTCGCGAAATACCTCGGCTGCGTACTTCATGGCGTCGGCCATCGACACGCCCGGCAGCAGAATCCGCTGCAAAGGCGAGCCGAACACCATCACCGAGCCACCCATCTCGCGGCAGCAACGCGCGAGTTCGCGCAGATACTCGGTCGTAGCGCGACGCACAGCGGCATCGGGTGTGGTGAGATAAAAGCCCGTGGTCTTGGCCAGCAACCAATGCAGACCGATGATCTGCAAGTCGTTCTGCTCGGCAAGCTGCCGCACCTCGGCGCGTTTGGCGGCCGAGATGTTGCGGACGTCGGTATCGATCGTGAACGGGGCCATTTCCAAGCCCGTGTAGCCCAACTCCCGGGCCAGCGCGAACGCTCGGTCAAACGGCCAGTCTTGGAACGTCTCGTTGCAGATAGCGAATTTCATGTTCTACTTGCAGGTTGAAGCCGATACCGTAACATGATGTACATATGTCAATTCTGCTGTCGACGCTAGCGTAGCCGTCGTAGCAAGGTCCTGCAAGGAGGTCGAATCTTGTCGAGCGTGCTCAAAGCTACTTCGCCAAAGTTTGACGCTGTTCATCAGGGCGACTGCGTCGCTCGCATGGCCCAGTTGCCCGCGGGATGCATCGATTTGGCGTTTGCCGATCCGCCGTTCAATATCGGTTACAAGTACGACGTCTACGATGATCGCAAAGCGGCGGATGACTACCTTTCATGGTGTCATGAATGGATTGCCGGTGTGCATCGCGTGCTCAAGCCCAACGGAGCCTTCTGGCTGGCGATTGGTGACGAGTTCGCTGCAGAACTCAAGGTCATGGCGCAACGCGAGATTGGTTTTTTCTGTCGTAGCTGGGTCATTTGGTACTACACGTTTGGCGTCAATTGCACGAAGAAATTCAATCGGTCGCACGCTCATCTGTTCTACTTTGTAAAGGATCCGAAGCAGTTCACGTTCAATGCCCATGACCCAGCGATTCGTGTCCCCTCGGCACGACAGCTTGTCTATGCGGATGGCCGCGCAAATCCCAAGGGTCGTTTGCCGGACGACACCTGGATTCTCCGACCACAGGATCTGGAGAATGGTTTCTCGGCTGATTCGGATACGTGGTACTTTCCGCGCGTCGCGGGGACCTTTAAGGAGAGAGCGGGTTTTCATGGCTGTCAAATGCCCGAGCGTTTGCTCGGTCGAATTATTGCGGCCTGTTCCAATCCGGGCGACAAAGTGCTCGATCCGTTTGCAGGAAGCGGCACGACGCTCGCGGTTGCCAAGAAGCTGGGGCGAAGCTGGATCGGCTTCGAGTTGTCTGCAGAGTACGCGACACGAGTCGACGCACGACTGAAAGGCATCGCAGTCGGTCAAGAACTCGATGGTGCGATTGATCCCCTCAAGAGTGCACCGGCAACGAAGAACGGAAAGCGTCGCCGATCATCCCCGATCGCATCTGCCGAACGAACCAATTCACCGACGCAAATCGTGGCTGTTAACGCCTCGGCCGTCGTGCGGAGGGTTCATGATCAGGGCAATTCAGATCGCTCATTGATCCGCGAGGCCTATCAACTTGCTTCCCAGGGTTGGTCGACAGAACGGGTAATTACCGACCCAGAACTGCAAGATGCATTTGTCGAAAACTGTCGCCGGTTGGGGGTCTGTGGAGGACCAGAAACGTGGAATCGACTGTTGACTCGCATGCGTAAAGAGGGCGATTCCGGTCTCAAAGCATCACGACAAGAACGAGCAAATTACGCCGAATTGTGCCGCTACCTGTTTGCCGCGGAAATCGCCTGGAAGCGATCTTCCGTCGAAGGTAGATCGCTTGATGATATTCTCTGCAACCCCGCCTGGGCCGCCTCGTTCGATGAGATAGCGCAGAGCGTCGCGCCTGGCTTCTCTCCTTTTGAGTATCGAACCGCAGCGTTGTACCTACGTAAGTCCAATCGATTTGCCAAGCGTGGCCTGCACGTGAAGCGCACGATTCGATTCGAGAACACGAACTTATTTAAGGGCAAGATCGACCACGAGTTATCAGGCATGCCCGGCTTGTTTTTGTTGCGGGCGCGGGGAGTCAACCTGTTCGTAGGTAACACGTCCGACTTGCTTGCCACTTCGCAACAACTAAGACGCTTGCGAGAGAACTGTGATTCTCTCGTTCATCAAGCGAAAGAACTGTGGGCAATGTCGCTCAAGGGATTTACTACCGCGAAACAATTTGAATCCAAGGGGCGAGCGGTTGCCCTGAATCGTCCGCGTGATAATTACGAACTCAGTGAGGGGCTGTCGTGTGGTTGATGATCGGCTATTCAGTGCCTTCAGCGGGGTTGCAGCAGACGACGATTCGCCCGACCGCGTCGTGGCTGATCCAAGTCTAAACGCGAAGTTTATCGAGAAATGCCGAGAACTTGGACTCCAACAATCGGCCGAGTATCTCAACCGCTCGCTCCTGAATTCGCGTAAAGCTGGCAATCTTGCAGGTAAGCGCAAGACCGTTCGACGTAGACGACCGCTCCATCCTCCTGCGACGTTTCGCATCGCGGTCGAGATCGCGGTTCGACACCTGGAAATCAACCGTAATGCATCCCTTGACCAAATTCTTTGCGACCCTAACTTGGCACTTGAGTTCGATCAGATTGCAGCAGCGATTCTCCCAGGATTTACCCCCTTTGATTATCGTTGGGCTGCACTATCGTTGAGGAAACTCAAAAAGATTCGTCCAGAACGCTCAGCGCGGTTGTTGCCTCCGCAAGCGGTCGAGTTTGGTAAGGTTGATGAAATTAGCCTTCAATCGTTGCCGAACGAACAGGGGATTTATGTCTTCGTCACACGAACGCAGACTCTTTACGTCGGTGAGTCCGCAAATTTGCGGAAGCGGTTAGCAAAGCATGCCGATCACTCGGACAATCGCGAACTTGCCCGATGGTTTTGGCAGAATGGATTTGGAGAAGTGTTTCTGCAGCTATACGTGCTGCCGTCTTCGACGACCACGGTACAACGAAAAGCGTTTGAGCAAGAGCTCATTCAGTCGCGAAACCCACTCTTCAACATTCAACGCTAGTCGACGAATAGAAACGGGGTTCAAATGTCCATCGTGGCCGAGAGTTTTCGACTTACGGGATTGTTCGAGGCTGAACTTCTCGTCGAACTCTTAATGCGTTATTGGCATCATCCGCTTGCGGACGACGCCGGTGCGCGCTCGTGCTTATTGGAGAATGCCGTTCAAAGTCTGCAGATGGCACTTGAAGGGCAGGTGCTGATCGAGGGCTTGCAACCTGAGAACACAAATTTTGTCGCTGCCGTATGGCACGGTGAGTGGCTGTCGCTCGAGCAAGCTGGCAGTGATGAAACCTCCGAAACTCGATCCGCTCGCCGGCTTTGGATCGATCAAGTTCGCCACGCTTTGCCCTCCTGCTTTTGTGATCCGCGCTTGCTCGACTAGTTTGCCGCACTCATCCAACCAATCGCAGTCACGTCAAGAATAGCCGGGTAAACCGACCTGCACCCAGTTCCTGTGGACCGATCACAGAACCCCGCTCTGGCAGCGGGCGATTGGGTCCGGTAGGCTAACACGCTCGGCCGTCATCATCGGCGGCCACTTTTCCTCGGATGGATCACATCCCTATGCGCCTGCTGCTTATCGGTGATATCGTCGGCAAGCCAGGTCGTGACGTCGTCACGAAACAGTTGCCGCGCCTCATCGAACGCCGCCAACTCGATTGCGTGATTGCCAATGGTGAGAACGCCGCAGCCGGCTCGGGCATCACCCCGGCGATTTATCGCGAACTCATGAACGCCGGCGTCAACGGCATCACGCTCGGCGACCATATCTATCGCCGCAGCGAGATCATGTCGGTGCTCGAAAAGGAAACCAACATTGTCAAGCCGGCGAACTATCCGCGCACGGCGCCGGGACGCGATCATGCCGTGGTCACCGCCCGCGATGGCACCCAGGTGGCGATCGTAAGTTTGCTCGGACGCGTCTTCATGAAGCCGGTCGACTGTCCGTGGGAAGCAGTCGATCGTGTGCTCGATGGCTTGTCGCCCGAGATCAAAGTGCGGCTCGTCGATTTTCATGCCGAAGCGACCAGCGACAAGCAACTGATGGGGCGTTACCTCGATGGCCGGGTGTCGGCCGTGCTCGGTACGCACACGCATGTCCCCACGGCCGACGAATGTATCTTCCCCGGCGGGACCGCGTTTCAGTGCGATGTCGGTATGACCGGCCCTTACGAAAGCATTTTGGGCCGCCGCATCGACCGGGTCATGGAGACGACCCGCACGTTCATTCCATCGGCGTTCGACGTGGCGACCGACGACGTGCGACTAAGCGGCACGATGGTCGAGATTGATGCGGCCACCGGGCGAGCCACCGCAATTGAGCGGATCTGTGTGCGGTGGGAGGATGGTGTTTAGTGTTTGGTGTTTGGTGTTTGGTGTTTGGTGTGTGGTGTTTGGTGTTTGGTGTTTGGTGTTTGGTGTTT
>JAEUIL010000416.1 GCA_016794255.1 Planctomycetaceae bacterium
GACTCATGGTGCGATTCATCATCGGCTGGTGTTTGAACAACCGGTTACTGGTTGTTCTGCTGTTCTTATCGATACTCGCATTGGGCTACTACTGCCTGACAAATGCCACGATCGATGCCATACCGGACATCGGTGAAAAGCAGGTGATTGTACTGGCCGATTGGCCCGGCCGATCCCCGCAGGACGTCGAAGATCAGATCACGTACCCTTTGACCGTCGGCCTTTCAGGAACGCCCGGCGTGAAGTCGGTTCGTTCCTTTTCAGGTTTCGGCTTCTCGATGGTATTCGTGATCTTCAAGGACGAGTACGACTACTATTGGGCTCGGTCGCGAGTACTGGAACGACTGAACGTAGCGGCGGGACGCCTGCCAGCCGGTGTCGTGCCGACACTGGGCCCCGATGCGACTGCGCTGGGGCAGATTTTTTACTACACTTTGGAGGCCGACGGCGCGGACCTGCAACAGTTGCGATCGATTCAGGATTGGTACATCCGCTATCAGCTTCAATCAGTCGAAGGCGTGACTGAGGTCGCCACGCTAGGCGGGTATGTGAAGCAGTACCAAATCGACGTAGATCCCGAGGAGCTCCGCGCCCAACGGGTTACACTCCCCGAGGTTTACGAAGCGGTACGCCGCAGCAACATCGACGTGGGTGCCAAAGTTGTCGAAAACAACCGTTTTGAATTCTTCATCCGTGGCAAGGGTTTTATCAAAAGCGTCGAAGACATTGAGAACATCGTCATCCGACAGGAAGGAGGGACGCCACTGTTCGTGAAGAATGTCGCGACCGTGCAACTCGGTCCTGACTTCCGGCGTGGCGCGCTCGATGATTCTGGTCGAGAAGCCGTCGGTGCCGTGGCCTTGATGCGCTACGGCGAAAATCCATTGCGGGTCATCGAACGCCTCAAACAGCGGATCAAGGAAATTGAACCCGGCCTGCGCCTCACCCTGGCCGACGGCAAACAAGTCCCCGTGCGAATCGTTCCCTACTACGATCGTAGCGATATCATCCACGAGACCATGGCGACCCTGAAGGACAATCTAGTCGAGGAGTCGCTGACCGTGGCGGCAATTGTGCTGATTTTCTTGTTGCACATCCGTAGTTCGCTCGCGGTCTTGCCGACGCTGCCCCTAGCATTGGCGATGAGTTTCATCGTCATGTATTTCCTGGGGATCGACAGCAACATCATGTCGCTGGCCGGCCTGGCAATCGCCATCGGCGACGTGAGCGACATGGGCATTATTATGACCGAGAATATCTACCGCCGCTTGGCGGTCGAGCGGGATCGTCCGTACGGAGAAGTTGTCTATGAAGCGGCGACTGAAGTGGGCGGCGCGATCGTGACGGCGGTTTCCAACACGATTATTTCGTTCGTCCCGGTCTTCGCACTGACGGGGCCCGAAGGCAAGATGTTCCACCCGTTGGCGTATACCAAGACTTTCGCCATTGCCGCGTCGGTCATCCTGGCAATCACAATCGTTCCCGTGCTGAGCTACTACATGCTCAAGCCAGTGGTCTGGCCGCGAAAACGGTCGTTGTGGATAGCTGTGGCCGTGGGCGTGATTGCAACGGTCGGGTTTCGTGTTGCGACCCGTTTCGGACTCAGCTTGAGCGGCTCATGGTCCGGCTGGCCGACGGCGATTGGCCTGGGAGTCATGATCGCCACGTTAACGTATCGGATGTTACGCGAGAAACTGTTGCCTTTAGAACAAAATCGGGTCTCGCGTGGCATCTTTGCGGTCTACCGGCCCAGCTTGAGGTGGGTGTTGCGGCATAAGTTCACTTTCTTGATGCTTCCCTTGGCCTTGATTGCTTTGGGCATGACCGTTTGGCTTGGATTCGCCCGGATTGCTGCTCCAATTGCCACCTTGGGCAGTTTTGTGGGGGCCGACGTGAAAAGCTGGCCAGCGTGGAATCGGCTAGGGCAGGTCTTTCCCGGAATTGGCCGAGAATTCATGCCCCCTTTGGATGAAGGCTCATTATTGTTCATGCCATCGCTCCTCCCGTCGGCGTCGTTGACGCAGGCCCAAGAGGTTTTGGCCCAACAGAATGCAGCGATTCGCGAAGTGCCTGAAGTCGATTTCGTAGTTGGCAAGCTGGGGAGAGCCGAATCGGCGCTCGATCCCGCACCGATCACGATGATCGAGACCATTATTACCTTGCGACCACCCGATCAGTGGCGCACGGTGCATGATATTCGTTGGTATAGCGACGTGTCCTGGCTGGGTTGGTCTCGTCCCGCGCTCACCTGGTTCTGGCCCGAGGAACGCTCCATCACCAAGCAAGAGATTCTGCGGGAACTCGAATCCAGGACAGCGATACAAGGGGTATTGCCCACATGGTTGCAGCCGATTCAAACCCGAATTGTGATGCTGCAAACCGGCTTTCGCGCGATGATGGGGGTCAAGATCTTCGGTTCCGATTTGAAGGACATCGAACGAGTTGGCCTACAAATGGAACAGTTGCTCAAGAAGGTTCCCGGCGCGGTCGACGTGGTCGCCGACCGACTCGTCGGTAAACCGTACATCGAGTACGAAATCGATCGGGTTGCTGCCGCCCGGTATGGAGTGGACGTCCGTGACATTCAAGATGTCATTGAAATCGCCATCGGCGGCGAGAACCTGACGACCACCGTGGAACGGCGTGAGCGTTACCCGATTCGCGTGCGCTATCCCCGCGAGCGGCGCGAACGTTTCGACGATTTGGAGCGTATCCTCGTCCCCACGTCAACTGGCGCGCACATCCCGATTCGTCAGGTCGCCAAGATTACGTACAGCATCGGCCCCCAGGAAATCAAAAGCGAAAATGGCCTGTTGGTCGGTTATGTGACCCTAAATACGCGCGACCGCGACGAGATCAGCGTGGTCGAGGAAGCAGAACGGCTATTGCAAGCTGAGAAACAGCGGAGTGACGAATTGATGGCTGCGGGCCGCCATGAAGAAGCCACACTTGTGGTGCCTGCTGGCTACTATTGGACCTGGTCCGGTCAATTCGAGAACCAGCAGCGAGCCATGCAGCGACTCTTGTTATTAGTGCCCGTCGTTCTCGTCGTGATGTTCTTCTCGCTGTATATGAGCTTTGGCAAGTGGTGGCTGGCCTTGGTCGTGTTTTTCGGGATTCTTGTGTCGGCGTCAGGTGGCTTTACGATGCTGCTCTGGTATGGCTCGAACCTCAGCGTCGCCGTCTGGGTCGGCTTTATCGCGCTATTCGGAATTGCCGACGACGACAGCGTGGTCATGCTGACATATCTCGAAGGTGTTTTCGGCGAGCGTTCGCCGAAGAGCATCGAAGACATTCGTGAAATGGTGCTCGCCGCCGGTTTGAAACGCATTCGTCCCTGTCTCATGACGACCGCCACGACGGTCATCGGTCTGTTACCCCTATTCTTGCATACAGGTCGTGGTTCCGATGTGATGCAGCCGATGGCCATCCCCTGTGTCGGCGGTATGGCGGTGCAGCTTATCACGCTGTTCGTCGCGCCTTGCTTGTACTGTCTCGTGAAAGAGTGGCAATTCAAACTGCAACTCAGGGGTAAACATGAACCTCAACCGGACGCCTGAATCGGAAGTCGCTTCTCCTTTTGCGATGAAGCCCCACGAGTTGCTTGCGGCACTGGGAGTGCCCGACCGCAAAGGCCTTTCGAACGAGGAGGCTGCGCAGCGCCAAGCAAGTTCAGGCTTTAACGAACTTCAAGAAGCGCCGCCGGAGCCCCGCTGGCGAAAGTTCCTCGCCCAATTCAATGAACTCGTGGTTTGGATTCTGATCGTTGGTGCGGTCATCTCGGCATTTCTGGGCGAGTGGGTCGATGCCACGGCCATCTTGGCAATCGTCTTACTCAATGGTGTCCTGGGATTTCTTCAGGAAGAACGAGCCGAAAAGGCGCTGACCGCTCTGCAAGGGATGTCTGCGCCCACGGCCAAGGTTCGGCGCAACGCCATGCTCGCGACAATCCCCGCGCGGGAGATTGTGCTCGGTGACATTCTCGAACTGGAGGCGGGGGACAATGTTCCGGCTGATGTTCGCCTGATCGAGACTTATTCCTTCTCGGTTCAGGAAGCCGCATTGACGGGTGAATCGTTGCCGGTGAAGAAAGATGCTGCCGCCGTTTTGACCGAGTCCACGGCGCTCGGCGATCGCCGCACGATGGCCTACATGGGAACGATCGTCGTGTCGGGAAAGGCGGAAGCGGTAGCCGTAGGGACCGGGATGCGGACTGAACTCGGCAAGATCGCCGGCTTGTTACAACGCCAGGAGCCTGAGCCGACACCGCTGCAACGCCGTCTGGCCGAGCTTGGCCGGGTACTTGTTATCATCTGCTTGGTGATCGTGGCCGTGGTGTTCGTATTGCAACTGGCACGAGGCGGCAACCCCTT
>JAEUIL010000295.1 GCA_016794255.1 Planctomycetaceae bacterium
ATCTTCTTGACGCGTCACCACGCTTTCGGCTCGCTGCTCGAGAGAGGTCCACAACTGTTTCTGCGACGGACTTGCTCCCCGTGAAGTATTGCGGATCCAACTGCCACGCCAGGCGGGGGGGCCGGCCCTCTGCAGTCTGGCATTGTATCGGGGGCATAGGTAGTATCGACGAGGTCACAACAGTAAACATTGGCTCTGACTCGCTGCACGACTTCTTAGTACGGCGTGTGAAAGTCAGGGATGAGTCGACAATGTCTCGCGGTACTGGCTGATGAGTCCCATGCCTGTCATCGAATCGAGCGAATCGACCTCACGCACGCTCTTAGAGCGGGTGCGGCGGCATGAACCTGAAGCATGGCGGCGATTTGCGACGCTGTATGGCCCGATTGTCTATCGTTGGATCGGGCTGAGTCGACTGTCGCACGAAGATGCGCTCGACTTGACGCAAGAGGTATTTCTCAGTGCGTCGCAACATCTGCACTCGTTTCAGCGCGAGGCCACCGGCCAATCGCTTCGCAACTGGTTGTGGACCGTCACGCGTCACAAGGTTCTCAATCATCTGCGTGCGAAACGGGGCGCGGATGCGATCGGTGGCAGCGCCATGCACGAGCAGTTGCAACAGTTGCCCGAGCGCGAGGAATCGGATCCGTCGTTGGTCGCGGCGGTGAGTTGCGAACTCTCGCAGCGGGCCGTGCGGCTGATGCAAAACGACTTCGAGCCGTCGACCTGGCAGGCATTTTGGGAGACAACCGTCGGCGAACGACCGGCGGCCGAAGTGGGGCGCGAGTTGGGGTTGAGCACCGCGGCGGTCTATAAAGCTA
The DNA here is from genome assembly GCA_016794255.1 of Planctomycetaceae bacterium. Classification (GTDB taxonomy): domain Bacteria; phylum Planctomycetota; class Planctomycetia; order Pirellulales; family PNKZ01; genus JAEUIL01. Next base: position 822 of record JAEUIL010000295.1, read on the forward strand.
AGTCGCGTGTGCTGCAACGTTTGCGGCAAGAGTTGGCGGGTCTGACCGAGTAGCGCGGTGGCGGAAAGAAAAATTCCTGTCAGGCCGATGTGTTTTTATTCATAGCGAGTTCGCCTCGGTCGCTTTCCCCTTTCGCGACTGAGTGCGACTCGCAATGCCCATTCCCCCCATCACCGGCGCCACCGGGTCAAGTCAGGCGTTTATGGCCGAGCATCCGAGCAAAGAAGAATTGTCTGGCTTTCTGTTAGGGCAACTCCCGGCCGACACCTGCGATGTGGTCGCCGAGCATGTCGAGCAATGTCCACCGTGTCAGCAGACGATCCATGATCTAGAGGAAATGGGGGACACGCTCGTCGAGATGCTCCGCAAGCCCGACGTGACCGACGATGCCCGGTCGAAACAGGTGATCGAGCGGGTCGTGGCCGTGATCCAGAACAACCGAGATGGCGCGAGCCAAACACAGAACAACGCCGCCCCGCAGGAAGATGCCCCCACGAATTACACGCAAGCCCAGCTCAACATTCCGCCGCGCGCTGTGTTTGAAAAGGCCCTCAAAGCCTCGGGCGCGATCGACGATGAAGAGTGGAATTATCTGCGTGCACAACTTCCCGAGATCGACCAAGCTCGTGACGCGGCTGAACTTGCCAAGGTGCTCGTGCAACATGGCGCGCTGACGAAGTTCCAAGCAACGCTGCTCTATCAGAGCAAGAGCGGCTTGCGGATGGGCGAGTACATCGTGCTCGATCAGATCGGCGCAGGCGGCATGGGCCAGGTGTTCAAGGCGCGGCATCGCCGCATGGATCGCGTCGTGGCGATCAAGGTGCTGGCCAAAAGTGCGATGAACTCGCCCGAGGCGGTCAAACGCTTTCAACGCGAAGTCAAAGCGGCGGCCAAGCTCAGCCATCCGAATATTGTGCACGCCTATGACGCTGGCGAACAGGATGGCGTGCATTTCTTGGTCATGGAGTACGTCGCAGGCCACGATCTCTCGGGCCTCATCAAACAGCAGGGCCCCTTGCCGCTCGAGCGCGTGATGGCGTACCTCATGCAAGCTGCCCGCGGGTTGGCGTTTGCGCATAGCAAAGGGGTCGTGCATCGCGACATCAAGCCGGCCAACTTGCTGCTCGACACGGATGGAACCGTCAAGATTCTCGACATGGGCTTGGCACGCATCGATGGCGAGAAAGCGAACCTCGCGGCGCTCGACGGTCTGACCCAGAGTGGGCAGGTGATGGGCACGGTCGACTACATGGCTCCCGAGCAGGCGTTCGACACCCGGACCGCTGACGCCAAGGCCGACGTCTACAGCTTGGGCTGCACGGTGCATCGCTTGCTCACGGGCCGCAATGCCTACGACGGCGAGACGCTGGTGCAAAAGATATTGGCGCATCGCGAGCAGCCGATTCCGGCGCTCTCAAGTCCGCATGGTGTGGTGAGCGCGGCGTTTGATGGGCTCTATCGGCGGATGATGGCCAAGAAGCCGGAAGCTCGGCCGACGATGGCCGAGGTCGTGACAGAATTGGAATCCATTCAAAAGGCTGCCAACGATAGTCGCTCGCAGGAGATTTCGCGACCGTCGGTCATGGTCGAAGCTCCCAAGCCCCGGACGCAGGTTCGCGGAGGTCGGGGTTCGGGCCGTGGTAGTCGTCCGCCGCTCAAATATCTGGCCGCAGCCGCCGGTGCTGCGGCGCTGTTGTTCTTCGGCGTATGGATCATCGTGCGCGACAAGGATGGCAAGGAGCTTGCCCGAGTCGAAGCTCCCGAGGGGAGTACGGTGTCGATGCAAACCGCGCCGCCTAGCAAAGTCGCCTCCAACAAGCCAACGTTGCCGAAGCCAGCGACTCCCGCTGCGCCGTCGGGCGATTATGCCTTATCGTTCGACGGCGACAGCAAGGTCAGTATTCCGCATCCATCGCTGGATTCGCAAC
>JAEUIL010000303.1 GCA_016794255.1 Planctomycetaceae bacterium
AGGATAACCCGCCAACTCAGAGCGTGACCATGCATTGCTCCACGATCACGGAGTTAGCTTGATCGTCCATGCGACTTCGCTGCCAGCTTCGCGAGCAACTCGCGGGCTGCTCCTGATTCAATCGCCACGGCGGCGCGCGTCGCGGCTTGAGCCGGGGTCGACTCAAGGCCGACGGTCCAGAGCGCGGCAGCAGCGTTGAGCACCACGATATCACGGGCTGGTCCCCGTTCGCCGACCAGAATGCTCCGAATCACCGCGGCGCTCTCGGCCGGACTGTCGACTTTGAGCGGGTCGAGCGGCTGCAACTCAAGTCCGAACTCGGCAGGGCTCCACGTGAATTCGCGGATCGTGCCGTCGACCGCTTCGCTCACATGCGTCGTCGCGGCGAGGGTGACTTCATCGAGACCATCTTCGCCACACACGACGAGCGCCCGACGTGTGCCGAGCTTGGCCAAAGCCTGTGACAACAGCGGTCGAAGCGCCGGACGACCGACGCCCAACAGTTGATACGGTGCCCCGGCCGGATTCGAGAGCGGCCCGAGCATGTTGAAGATCGTCGGCACGCCGAGCTTGCGACGCACTTCACCGACGTGACGCATCGCCGAGTGAAACAGCGGCGCGAAGCAGAACGCCAGGCCCAACTCGTCGAGGCACGCTTCGACCGTGCGAATGTCGGCCTCGATGTTCACGCCCAACTCGGCGAGGACGTCGGCACTGCCGGTGCGACTCGTCATGCGGCGATTGCCGTGCTTGGCGACCGACGCCCCGGCCGCGGCTGCGACGATGGCGGCGGCCGTGCTGATGTTGAAGGTCGCCGAACCATCGCCACCCGTGCCGCAGGTGTCGATCAAGTTCGGTCGCGTCGAGCGGATCGGGGCCATGTGTTTGCGCAGGGCTTGAGCCGCGCCGGCCACTTCGTCGACCGTCTCGCCTTTGGCCCGCAGGGCGGTGAGCAGCAGGGCAATATCGCCTTCCGACCAGCGACCTTGCATGATCGCGTCGATGGCGTCGGCCATCTCGGCTTGGCTCAAGTCCTCGCCACTGCTCACGCGGCCCAACAGGGCATGATTCGTGCTCATGCGTGGGGTCCTTGTTCCAAGCGGCGTTGCGACTCTTCGACTTCGCGATAGTACTCGCGCCGTTCCAGCAGCGACGCGGCCGACTCGTCGAGCACGGCAATCGCACTGCGGTGGAACTGCAACGCCGACGCGGTCACCTGCGCCGTCACCGGCCCCTCGACCGTCGCACGAATCGCCTGAGCTTTGCTCTGTCCACAAGCTAACACGAGACATTGCCGCGATTCGAGAATCGTTCCTACGCCCATCGTGATCGCGAGCCGAGGGACATCTTCGAGCCGGGCGAAAAATCGGGCATTGTCTTGCACGGTTTCGCTGGTGAGCGTCTTGAGCCGCGTGCGGCTACCGAGCGACGAGCCGGGCTCGTTGAAGGCAATATGTCCGTCGCTGCCGATGCCCAGCACCTGCAAGTCGATCCCGCCTTCCTCTTGGATCAGCCGTTCGTATTGTTCGCAATGCGATTCGAAATCGAGCGCGCGACCATCCGGCACGTGCGTGTTGCGCGGATCGATGTTGATGTGATGGAACAGATTCTCGTTCATGAAGTAACGGTAGCTCTGCGGGTCGTTGGGGCCCAGGCCGACGTACTCGTCGAGATTGAACGTGACAACGCGCGAGAAGTCGAGTCCCTCGTCGCGATGCAAACGCACGAGCTCGGCGTACAGCCCCAGCGGCGTGCTGCCCGTGGCCAAGCCAAGCACGCACGTCGGCCGACGACGCACGAGTCGCGCGACAAACTGCGCCGCCGTCTGGGCGACTTCATTCGGACCAGATTCGACAATCACACGCATGGCGGGAAGTGATTCTTTGGGGTTGGGCTTAATCAGAAGGAAAGGCTAATGAACCACAGAGGCACAGAGGACCCAGAGAGGAAAAGGAGGGATGATGAAGTTTGAAAGATGAATCGAACTCACCAATGTTCATAGCCAGCCACGAACAACCAACTACCAACAACTCTCTTCTTCCTCTCTGGGTCCTCTGTGCCTCTGTGGTTAACTTCTCTTCCCCATCACCGAACTTCCGTTGTAGTCCAACGTCCCGCCGCTCGCCACTCCCTGGAGCCGCACTCGGGCGGTGATTAGAATGCCGCGACGATATTTTTTCTTCTCGCGGATGGTGGGTGGCCATGATCATTGAGCCGGCTCGGAACTCGGATTTTCTCGCGATTGCCGCGTTGGACCGCATCGCTTGGGGGGACGAGACGTTCATCGTCGATGGCGAGCACATCTGGCGCGTCTGGTGCGAGTATGCCACGCTGCTGGTCGCACGCCGGCCTGTGGGTTCGCCGCCGCTCGAGCACTCGGGCGAAATCGCCGGTGCGGTGGTCATGTTTCCCACAAAGACCACCGAGTTGGTCCTGCACAAGATCATGGTCCATCCCGACTGTCGCGGCCAAGGCGTGGGGTCCGATTTGATGCGTGCCGCGCTCGCCGAAGCCCGGGCGGATGTGCTGCTGACCGTAAATCCGCAGAACGCCGCGGCCGTCAAGTTGTACGAGAACTTTGGTTATCGGATTCGCGAACGGGTCGAGGGCTTCTATCGCCCGCACGAACATCGCTACGTGATGGTCTACTCGCCCAAGTCCGTCACTTCGTAGCGAACATCCGCTGCCAGTCCTTCTCGCCGCGACGATACGTGATCCACTGCGCGGCGGCGCTGATCAGATGCGCATACCCGCCGGTGTCGGAGAGATTGTCGAGCTGATAACCACCGCCGAACGACCCGCCGCCAAGGCAGGTGGGAATGTACCCTTTCTCGGCGAAGATCGTGCGCCACGTGCTCAGCCCTTCGCCCAACTCGCGTTCGAGAGCCGCCTTCACCGTCGCCTCGCCCGATGCGAAGTAAACGTTCTTGATCGCTGCGCCGATCTGCACCGACAACCGTCCGTGTTCATACGCGTTGGCCCAGGGTTGCTGACCTTTCACCCACGAGTACGGCAACTGCAAGCGAAACGTGTGTCGGCCGTTGACGCTGCTCACCGCGACTTCGCCGCTCAGTTTCGCCCCTTGATCGTTACTGATCGTCGAGACCGAAGTGTTCGTCAACTGCACGATCGCATGCGAGCCCGCGGCGTCGGGTTGCGCAAACAACTTTAATGTCGTTGGCAACTCGGCGACTTGGCCGTCGATGCGTAGTTCTTTCTGCGAGCTGCTCAGTTGCAGTGTGGCACCTTCGATCTTGATCACCGACGGAGCGGGACTATCGAACACGACCTGGGCATCCGTGGCGAACTTGCTGCGGCGTTCGTCCCACACGCCCGGGTACTCGGCGAGCAACTGCAAGGCCCAACCGCACACGACCATGTTCTGCGGCCCCATCCGCGAGCCGGCCGGCTTCGGTCTTCCGCCGGGACCTTTGCGGTCGCTCTGATAATCCTCGGGCTTGCCATCCTTGAACGCATACGGATGCAGATCGAAACGGTTGATCCCCGGCCGGGCGGGCGTCTCGTCGCAGTACATCGCGTACACCTGCGGTTGCGTGAACGCATCGTAGATCAAGCGAAAGGCGAGCTGCCGCGGCGGTTGACCCGCATGACGGGCAAGCGCGGCAAAGTAATGGTACTCGTCGTCATCGGCAAACCCGGCCGTGATCATCCGTTGCCCCGGCTTGAGCGGTGACAGGCATTGCACGTAATGATTGCGGGTAAACGGATCGGCGAGCTTCGACCAATCGGGAATCGCGGCCAACAGTCGAGCGTCGCCGGTCGCCAATCCCACCGGAGCCACCACCGCCGGAATGTTGCCGTGATGATTCAGTCGGCACTGCTGCAAGTTCTTCGCGGCTTCGACGACCTCGGCCAACAGTTTGCGATCGGTCTCGCTTTGTGCGTCGCGCAGCCAAAGGTACGCCGACTCGAGCATCACGCCGAGGTCTTGAGCCAGATGGTTCGACGAGCCGAACGAATAACCGCTCAACCGGCACTCAGGATTCGGTCGACCGTCGGCCGTGAAATGATCGAAGCTCGGGAACGCAGGCCCTTTCTTGTCGATGCGTTGTTCGAGGCTCACCGAGTAACCGTCGTCCCACCAGTACGGCACGAATCCTTTCTCGCCGTCCTGTAGCAGCCACTCCTTGCTTTCGCGCCACAACTTTTGTCGCTCGGGCCGAGCGTGATTCTGCCGCGAGTTGAACAGCGTGTCGCTGTGGTTGAGCATCTTCAGGTAGAAGGGCAAAGTCCACTCGGTGACAAACTGGCGATAGAACTTGTCGCCGGTCACACGCTCGGCCTGAACAAGCGCCGCCAGCAACCACGCGCCGTCGTGCATCGTGTCGAGCGCTTCACCCTGCACGAACCGATCGGGCTGACCGGCCCGGGTGACATCGTAGTATTCGTAGACGATGCCACGTTGCGGGCTACTGTCGACCTGCTTGAGATGGTGCTCAAAAACATATTGGGCCAGTTGCCGCATGAACGCCTGCGACTCGTCGATCGTGAGCGGCTCGGCGGCCCTGGCGGAAGCAGCGACGAGCGTGAGCGTAAGAGTCGCGACGCGGCAGAAGGTGTGAGAAAACCAGGTCCGGCGCGGATGGTGATCATAAACGAGTGGCATGGGTCGAACTCGCAGGCGAGATGGGGCAGTCGTCGTATTTTGGATGCTCGCGAATCGCGCGTCGAGGGTTAAATCGGCGTCGCCAATGCTTCACCAGCGTGCTATGCTTGGCGTCGCTAATTGGCCATTCCCGCCTTGCGTTCGTCGAGAGCCTGCCATGTCTGCCGAGCACACCTCATCTTCCACTCCGCATCACGAACAATTCGAGAACGAAGAACAAGCCGCCAAGTGGTGGCTGGAAAACGTCTACCAGGGCGACGACGCGGTGCAGCTCACGCCCCGCGCGGTGATTACCGGCATGTTGATCGGCGGCGTGATGTCGATCTCGAATTTGTACGTGGGCTTGAAGACCGGTTGGGGATTGGGCGTCACGATCACCTCGTGCATCATCGCGTATGCGGTGTTCAAGTTTTTGGAAGTGATCGTACCCCCGTATCGCGATCGGCCATTCTCGACGCTCGAAAACTACACGATGAGCAGCGCCGCCAGTGCGGCCGGCTACATGTCGAGTGCCGGCTTGGTATCGGCGATGCCCGCGTTGTATTTGACCACGCAACGCTTGATGGAATGGTGGGAAATCATGCTCTGGCTCGGGGCGCTGTCGACACTCGGTGTCTTCATGGCGATCCCGCTCAAGCGCCAGTTGATCAACATCGATCAGTTGCCATTCCCCTCGGGCATCGCGACCGCCGAGACGCTCAAGAGCATGCACAGCGCCGGGGGCGAAGCGGTGGTCAAGGCCCGGTCGCTGTTCGGAGCCGGTATCATTGGCGCGCTCGTCGCCGTGTGGCGAGATTTGTTCGCGGAGATCAACCGACTGGCACCGTTTGCGTTTCCCAAAGAGTTTCCACTCGTGCCTCCACTGCCCCAATGGATTCAGGAACGATTCGGTGAAAGCAGTGGCGTACAAATCTATATGTCAGTGTCCGATCGCTTCAAGACTCTGCTGGATAAATATACCATCGGTTGCGAAGGCTCGCTGATCATGATCGCGGCCGGGGCCATCATGGGGATCCGCGTCGGACTGTCGATGTTGATCGGCTCGTTGATCTGTTACGGCATCATCGGTCCGATCTTGGTCGAGAACGAGATCGCCAAGCCCGGCTACCGCGGCATTGTCTCCTGGGTCTTGTGGCCCTCGACCGCGATGATGGTCACCTCCGGGTTGTTAGCTTTCGCGATGAAATGGCGCACCGTGCTCCGCGCCTTTAGCGGACTCACCTCGATCTTTGGCGGAACGGCGAAGCGAGACGACCCGCTCAGTCACGTCGAGGTACCCGGCTCGTGGTTCGTCGTGGGCACCAGTATCTCGGGCTTGGCGTGTATCGTGCTTGGGCACTGGATCTTCGGCATCACGTGGTGGATGGGGCTCGTCGCGGTGCTGGTCACGTTCTTGCTCTCGATCGTCGCCGCGCGGGCGACCGGCGAGACCGACATCACCCCCATCGGCGCGATGGGCAAAATCACGCAGCTGATTTACGGCGTGCTCGCCCCCACGAATATCACCACGAATCTGATGACTGCGTCGATCACGTCGGGTGCCGCGTCGCATGCGGCCGACTTGCTCACCGATCTAAAAAGCGGTTATCTGCTCGGGGGCAATCCGCGCAAGCAAGCCATCTCGCAATTGTTCGGCGTGATGGCGGGGACGCTCGTGTCGGTGCCAGCCTACATGTTCGTGGTGCAACGCGACCCGTCGAAGCTCGGCTCGGCCGATTTGCCCGCGCCGGCGGCGAAAGTGTGGGCCGGCGTCGCCGAACTGCTCGCCAAAGGGGTCGACTCGTTGCCCGCAGGCGCCAAAGAGGCGATCGTCATCGGCGCGATTTTGGGCGTCGTGCTGACGTTGCTCGAAGAGTTCACGCCCAAGCCCTATCGCAAGTGGATACCATCCTCGACCGGGCTCGGCATTGCCGGCGTGATTCCGGCGTTCAACGCGATCTCGATGTTCATCGGTGCCTTCATTGCCTGGATCATCGCCAAGAGTTGGCCCAAGACGGATGAGAAGTACACCGTGGCGGTCTCCAGCGGCTTGATCGCTGGCGAGTCGCTGATGGGGGTGGGGATTATTCTCACGATCGAGATTCTAAAGATCTGCGGCTGGTGGACCGGCTAGATAACGCTTCCGGCCGCCCTGAGATCGATACGAAAATGCGACAACCGCCGACGTTTGACGTCGCCGACGGCTGTCGCGTTGTGGAGACCCGAATCGTTCGTTCGTGACCGAACTAGCTGTTGCTCTTCTCTTTCCGCGAACGTGACGAGTTGCTCGGGGCGCGTTTCTCATTCGCGTCTTCGGCCTGGACGTTAATCTTCTTCGCCAAGTCGGTCAGCTTCTTGTCGGCAGCCCCTTCTTCATCGAGCGTCGTTTGCAGCAAATGAGCGGCCCGGTCGTCGCCGAGGAGTTGCGCGTAAGTCCGTACGCAACCGTAACCGGCGATCTCGTAGTGCTCGACCCGCTGCGCAATCGCGATCATCCCGGCGTCTTTCACGCCCGGCTTGCCCTTCTCGCCGAGCCATTCGTCCCCTTCGGCAATGATCCCGGCCATCGCTTTGCACTTCGTTTGCTTCGGTTCCATTTCGAGCATTTGAAAGATCTGTTCCAAACGTCGGGCTTGCACTTCGGTTTCGTGCAAATGGTCTTCGAGCGCTTCACGCAAACCACTCGAACTCG
>JAEUIL010000330.1 GCA_016794255.1 Planctomycetaceae bacterium
ACCAAGCGGTTGATCGTCACTCGCTGGCAAGGCAAAGCGGAGAATCTTCTTCGATTGCGATTCGATGACATACAGAAACTTGCTGGCCGGGTCGACGTCGAGCCCGTTGGGAAACGCGAGCCCTGTGGCGACGCGCGACACCACGCCCTTCGGCGTCAGCCGTAAGACGCTGCCGACGGGCTTGGCGAGCGACGAACCCTCGGGATCGGACCAATAGACGTTGCCGCGGGCATCGATCGTGAGGTCGTTCAGACTCTTGAGCTTCTCGCCGTCACACGCCTCGGCCAGCACGTTGAGCTTGCCCGCAGCGGTGAGTTCGAGCAGCGCTTTGTGTTTGTTGTCGCAGATCAACAGCGAGCCATCGGCCCGGAGCACGGTTCCGGCAGGATTGAGGCTCAAGTAACGACCCACACGCCCGTCCGAGGTGACCCGCAGCAGTGCTCCGCTACAGAAGAAAACTTCGCCCTGTCGCCAGGTAGGACCTTCGGAATAGCCCGGCGCCTGCGCGAAGTGCTTGAACGTGACGCCGGCTAGTTTCACCGCCAATGGCCCCGTCGGCGATTCTTGAGCCGCGGTGGTACTCGCGAAGCACGCCCATAACGAGGCGAAACCAAGGACGATTCTCAAGAGACTCATGGGCGACTCAGACTTAGGTGAGGTTGCGGATCACGGTGAGTGCTCTTGCATAATCGCCCGCCGAGCGCCGTGCAAGGTGCAGGTGACATGGCGCATCGTTTCACACTCGAAGCACGACCACGATAGTCGTGCTCGCCCGTCGCCCTTGAGTCGGTGCATCGAAATCGCGAAACCGCTTGCGACGGCTCGCGTGGTGAGTTCAGATAGACGCGTTTCCTGCCCTCCTTGCCCGCCACGGGTCACCCACCTGCCCGAGGATCCACGCCATGCCGCTACGCGCCGTTCGGTACTTATCTGCGTGCGTTCTGCTGTTCCTGTGCCCCGTTGGACCGCTGTGGGCCGCGACACGCATTGAGCTGAAGATCGATGAGCTGCGGCAGCAGCGCACCGTCGCGTGGCCAATCACGACGGGCGTGCCGTTTCGCGAAGGCAAGTTGACTGCCGCGGAACAATGCCGGCTGCTCGACGATCAGGGCGAAGAGCAGCCGCTGCAGAGCAAGGTGGCCGCGACTTGGGACGCCGCGCGAACGAGCATCCGCTGGTTGACGATCGATTTCATCGCACAGCCCGGGCGGCGTTACACGCTCGAATTTGGCCCCGAGATCGCCCGAAAGTCGTTCACATCGTCGCTGCAAGTTCAAACGGGTGATGTGACCAAGGTGAGCACCGGCCCGTTGGCGATCGAGTTTCACCGGCGCGGCAAGTCGGCCGTGGGCGCGATTCGCATCGATCTCGACAACGACGGCCAGATCGAAGCGGACGAAATCGTCGCCAGAGGCGCGGCGAATGGCGAGCATCAGTACGTCGACGATCAATCGCGACGTTTCACCAGCGCCGCCGACGGTGAGTCGCGCGACATTGTCGTCGAGACCAGCGGCCCTGTGCGGAGTTGTCTTCGGATCGACGGTTGGTACACCGGGCCGAATGGCGAGCGGATCGTCAAATATCGCACGCGCTATCACTGCTTCGCCGGGCTGTCTGTTGTGAAGATGATTGACGAGTTTCGCATCGTCGGCTCGACGCGCGAGACGCGCTTTGCCGACATCGCGTTGCCGTTGACATTGCAGTTGAGCACAAACCAACGCAAGGTCACAATCGCCACGCCCGATCGATTCAACGAGCATCCCGTCGTCGTCGCGTGGAAGCCGGACACCAAGTCCGTATCGAGCGTGCAGTCGACGTATCGTCACTTTGGCAATATCGAGTGTCGTGGCGAGATCGTCGAGCAAACCGGCGCTGGCGAGCAAAGCGTCTATCAAAGCGAGCGCATGGGCGCGTGGCTGCAAGTGAGCGACAATCGCGCCGTGGTCACCGGTTCGTTGCGGTGGATGTGGCAACAGTTCCCCAAGCAATGGGAGGTGACCGGCGATCAGCTCGTCATGCATCTCTGGAGCCCGCGAGTCGAACCGTTTGACTTCGGCGCGGATGGTTTGAAGAAGTTCTACGGTCCTGCCGGCGACAAGTACTTGACTCATCGCGTCGATGGCCGCACGGGCGGTTCGCCGATCGAGAATTTTTTCTTCTTCGCGGGCCAAGGCGCGCTGAAACGAGGCGAGGCCGACGGACTTGGCATCAACAAGCATCACGAGCTCTGGTACCACTTTGGCCGGGCGAAAGAGGCAGCGAGAGGGCAAGAGTACGGCGACCTGGCCGATCGTCCGCCGTTGTGCCTGGCGACCGGTGCGTGGAACGTGTCGACCGGCGTGTTTGGCCCTTTGGCCGCTCGACCGAACAAGTCCCCGTATGAAGCGATTGTCGATCGCATTTTCGATCTGGAACGTTACGCTCAGGACGCGTTCGGCGATTACGGCTGGTGGCTCTTCGGCTCGGGTCCGCACTACAGCTACAACTGGGATCCGCAGACAAAACGTCATTACGCCGATTCGCGTCGCTTCGAGTATCACACGTACCAGCGCGAGACGCAGCTCTGGTGGTGCTACCTGCGGAGCGGTGAACGCAAGTTCTACGACTGGGCGATCCCGTCCGAGAATCATTGGGTCGACATTGCCGTCTCGCATATGCCGACCAAGTTCTCGACTGAGTGGCGCGGCGGGGCGCCCGGTCAGGCCGTGCTGCACTATCCGGCGGGCGACTGGAGCATCGACAGTCCGTTACATTACGTCCGACATCACGACACGGGCGAAGCGTGGCTCCGCAGCGCGTTGCAATTCTGGGGCAGCTACCATCGCACGCTCGAAACCACGACCTTGGCGTATTACCTGACCGGCGACGAACGCTATCAAGACGTGATTGATTTCTGGCGCGAGTTTTGGACGCCGCTGGCGGGTGTGAAGAGCGACACGAGCGACGTGGCACCGTTGTATCACGAGCAACTGTGGTTCAAGCCGACGAAGTCCGGCGAGCCGGCGAGGACCTGGGCCGAGATGATCCGCGACTACGCGCCGTTTCAGTCCGGCTCGCGGCATCAGATGACGTTGTTCTTCAATCTGTCGACGCTCTATGAGCACACTTGGGACGCCAAAGCCGGGCAGGTTGCGCGCGAGTTCGCCGATGCGTATCTCGATCCCGACGCTCCGAACGGAGTGTGGCAGTGCCACGATCATCATCTGCCGGCCAATAGCGATTGCCCGTTGCTGTCGCACTATTGGTCGTCGGCGCTGTGGAAGTACGATCGCGCGACGCATGACCCGCGGATGAAAGTGGTGCTGCCGAAGTATTTTCGGGCGTGCCTCGAGGCCGATCCGTATGGCGGCGACGTGGGGATTTACTCGAACGTGCAGATCGCTTGGGCGTGGCACTTTTTGAAGGACCCGCGAGCGGTGACCGCGGCGCGATACGAACTCGAACAGTTGCTGCCGTTTTCGTTGCCGCTCGAAAAGCCCGAGCAACTTGGTGAGCGGATTTACAATCCTCACGTACCGATCAAAGCGCTCACCGCCACGCCGCGGTTGATTGCGGTGCTCGACGAGGCGAAACAACTCGACATCGATCCGCAACAGCCCCCGCTGGAACCGCAGCGGACATTGATCGCCGTGCGGCGTACGAGAGTGGAGCCACTGAAGCTCGTCGCTTGGGGCTGGGACGACGCGGTGCAGTTGCTCGACGCTCAAGCGAACGTTGTCGGTGCCGTGGCCGAGCGTGTGACGCATCGGTCGTTCCGCCAACCTTTTGACCGGCGTCTGCCGGGACATCAGGTGTTTCGCACGACGATTGCCGTGCCGAGATCGGGCTCGGCCGATTGGTGGTATCTCGCGCCGCGATTGGAGACGGGCTTGCTGGAATTGACCGGCAGTGACGATGTATGGTGCTGGCTGGGATTGCCGATGAAGCTCGAGCCGGGCCAAGTGTGGTATTGGCGGCGTCCGGCCGAGCAGCGTGAGTTGGTGCTCGAATCGGCTCAAGCTGGTCGGCTCGTCGTTTCGCACAAGAATCAGCCGCTGCAGGGCAAGATCGTCAAGAACACCGTGACCTTCACGCTCGATACGCTTTCCAAGAATGCCGATCTCACGATCGAAGCCCGCGGTGGTCAACACTTGTGGTTTCGCATGACCAGCGGTGAACCGGCGCAACGTTGGGGATCGAGCTTTGACGAAGCACCGTGGTGGAGCGATCCACCCCCGGTCCCGGCCGCGTTGCTGGCACGCGTTCAACCTGCCGAGCTTGACCCGCAAGCGACGTTTGTGCCGGGCAAGTTCGGCCAGGCGTTGCGATTGATTCCCGGTCGGGAACTGACGATTCCCGATGAAATCGTCGACGACGCCGGTCAAGCGACGCGGCTCACCAACCCTCGGCAAGGGACGATCGAGTTCTGGCTGCGGCGTGAATGGGACGAACGCCTCTCGCCGTCGCTCAACACCACGATCCTGACCAACGGTCAACAGCAGGCCTACATCCCGGGCAATCTACCGCTCGCCGAATGGTCGCATGTGGCGATCGTCTGGCGACCAGTGCCGGACATTGACGACCGTGTGCTGGTGCACATCTACATCAACGGCCGCGATCATGGCAACTATCGCAATCTGCGATGGGCCGGTTATGCGGCACCGCCGACGTTCTCACAAGCGCGCGAATGGCTGCGGCAGTTCGTGGCTCGCCCAACGCCCGGCGTGTCGTACGCGATCGACGACTTGCGCATCTCGTCGACGCCGCGCTACGCCGATCTCGCCGCGCCGTTCGGCCGCGAGCAGGCTTACAATCCGCTCGAGTTCACACCGCCAACCACGCTGCACGAGCGTGATGTGTCCACGCTGTTGCACATGAGCTTCGACGGCGACGTGACCGCCACCGGCCGCGATGGGCAACCGCTCGCAGCGACGCTCAAGCTGGAACGTAAGAATTGATCGAACAACCTGGATTTTTCGAAACTTTATGGCCCTTTGGGAGCCAAGTCGCCGTTCTTGAGTGCTTGCTCCCATCGGACAATCTGCGGACGACGCACGGCCTCGTTGGTGTTGGGGCGATACGATGTCTGAGTCTTGGGCGAAATGCGTCGCAAGTTGAAGAAGCTGATCACGCGGAATTCGAGATCCTCGTGGTCGAGCGCCTTAACCAAAATCGCGGCACCGCCGGACTTGAGTTGCTCGCCGCTGAACCCGTACAGCATGCGGAACAATTCGCTCCCCTTGGTCGGCCCTCGATGAGCCTCTAGGGCTTTCTTCACGCGCATCGCTGACGCCGGGCTGAGCGCGCATGCTTCGCGGAGTGCCTCGACCCCCGCGTCCCAATTGCGACTCTGTCCCTCATCACGCAAAGCTGCCACGAGTGCGTCACATTCATCGAGATACATCAAGCTACGAATCGCGAGCAAACGCACTTCTTGCCGCCGATCGTTGGCCAACTCTTTGAGTGCAAGCGTGATCGCACGATCGCCACGGGTCTCGGCCTCGACCACCGGAGCGGCCTCCTTTTCGAGCGTGTTGCGATCGTCCGAGGTGAGCCACAGCGGCAGCGACTGAGCCTCGGGCGAATCGGCCAGCGGTGGCACGCCCAAAGACAGCCGGGCCGGTGCCTTAATCGGAATCTGCTTGCCGGTCGCATCGGTGTAGTCGGTCCATTGAATCTCGCCTTGAGCGACATACAGATCGACCACGACCGGTGCCAGGGTGGTGGTCGGATCTTGACCGTCGACTCGCAAGGGTCGCACTTCAAACGCCACGACCGAATCCCCGGTCGTGAACACGATTTGGCCCTGTTTCAAACTGCCGCCGATGCGCAGCTCGGCGTTGGGTTTGCCATCGGGAGCAACGATCATGCGACCGTAATTTACGACCACGCCAGGGATGCCGCGACTATCGGGAGGGACGATCTCGACCTGGGTTGCGCTCAGCAGTGTTAGGTTCAGACCATATGCCAACGCGACCGACGAGCGGTAGCCGGGCAACGACAACAATCGGTCGGTGCTCGAGACCTGCGCCTTCGTGGGGAGTCGTTTCCACACATTCGCGCCAGACAGCGACGCCCCGGCCAAAACCGCATCGGTCGACGTCACCGTTCCCATCGCGACGACGGCTGGCGGTGCGGGTGCCGGAGCGGCCGGAGCCGGTGTCGGCGGCGTGACGGGCATCGGTGTCACGGTGACCGGCTCCGTGACCGGAGCGACAGGCTGTGACGGGAGCACTGGCGTGAAGTTCGAC
>JAEUIL010000332.1 GCA_016794255.1 Planctomycetaceae bacterium
CGGGCCGATAGTCGCCGGTGACCCGGAAGCCCGCGTCGCGGAATCGCTGCTCGACCTGACGAGCGTACTCTTCGTGCTTTTGACTCACGACCAGCACGCGGCACTGCTCAGGGGCGAGCCACAATGGAAACGCGCCGGCGAAATGCTCGATGAGCACGCCGCAGAACCGCTCCATCGAACCGAGCGGAGCGCGGTGGATCATCACCGGCCGATGCGGCTTGTTGTCCGGCCCGATGTACTCGAGCGCGAACCGCTCGGCGCTCGGCAAGTTGTAATCGAGCTGCACCGTGCCGAGTTGCCATTCACGACCAATGCAATCGCGGATCACAAAGTCGGCCTTGGGACCATAGAACGCGGCTTCGCCCGCCTCGGGCTTGGCATCGATGCCCAGATTCTTGCAGACCCGTACGAGCGCTTCCTCGGCGCGATCCCAAGCTTCGGCGCTGCCGACATATTTTGAACTGTCCGGATCACGGAAGCCGAGCCGCACGCGATAGTCGGTCAGCCCCAACGTTTGCAGCACGAACTGCGTCATCTCGATGCAACCCCGGAACTCCTCTTCCACTTGGTCTTCGGTACAGAACAAGTGCGCGTCGTCCTGTGTAAAGCCGCGCACCCGGGTCAATCCGCCGAGTTCGCCCGACTTTTCATACCGATACACCGTGCCGAACTCGGCCAATCGCACCGGCAGCTCACGATAGCTCCGCGGCTTCGACTGATAGATCGTGATATGGTGCGGACAGTTCATCGGCTTGAGCAGATATTCTTCGTCGTCCTCCATGTGGATCGGCTTGAACTGGCTGGCCGCGTAGTACGGGTAGTGGCCCGAGATCTTGTAGAGATCGACCTTGCCGATGTTCGGCGTATAGACCGGGTCATAGCCGCGGCGGAACAACTCGTCTTTGACGAAGCTTTCCAGAATGCTGCGAACCATCGCCCCCTTGGGAAGCCACAAGATCAAGCCCGGGCCGACGCGGTTATCGGTATGGAACAACTCGAGCTGCTTGCCGAGCACGCGATGGTCGCGGCGCTTGGCCTCTTCGACCATCTTCAGATAATTTTCCAAATCCTCTTTGCTGAACCACGCGGTACCGTAGAGCCGCTGCAGTTGCTGCCGCGAGGCGTCACCCTTCCAATACGCGCCCGCCACGCTGAGCAACTTGAACTCGCCAATCGCGCCGGCCTTCGGCACGTGCGGACCACGGCAGAGATCGATGAACTCGCCTTGTCGATAGAACGAGACGTCGCCATGCTCGGCCAAGCCGGTCTGAATGTGCTCGACCTTGAGCGGCTGACCGAGATCGGCACAAATCTTGACCGCGTCGGCACTGGAGCGTTCGAGCCGCTCGAAGGGCTCGTCCATCTTGACGATCTTACGCATCTCGGCTTCGATCGCCGGAAAGTCTTCCTCAGTCAACGGCCGTTCGAGCGCCATGTCATAGTAGAAGCCATGCTCGATCGTCGGGCCGAAGGCAAGCTGCACACCGCCGAAGAGCCGCATCACCGCGCGGGCCATCACGTGAGCACACGAATGGCGCATCACGTTGAGCGCCTCGGGATCTTTCTTCGTGAGCAGTCGCAGGTTCACCTCGCCCGCTTCGGGCAGCGGCGTGTCGCAACCGACCACTTTGCCATCGACCACCGCGGCGAGAGTGGCCTGAGCGAGCCGCGGACCGATTTCGCTCGCCACATCGAGGGGGCGAACCGAGTGTGAGAATTGTTTCGAGCTACCGTCGGGCAGTTTGACTGTCAGCATGAGTTCCCTGAGCTGGCGAAGAGAAACGATCCCGCCCGGCGACGTCGGTACAAAGGACATCGTTACATCCGGCGGCGATTCGACCTAATGACGTAAGCTACCGCAAGCTCACGGTTTGTGGCAAGACTGACCGACCATGCGGACACGGCTGGCCGGAAGTCATCCGAGCCACGCTAGCAAATTCGCTTTAGCATTCGCATTGCGACAGCTAAAATGTTGCCATGAGCCAAGGCCTATCTCCTCAAAACGAGCAATTCATCACCGATGCCATCGCGCGCGGTCTGTTTCCCACGCGCGAGGCTGTGCTCGATCAAGCGCTCGATCATCTGCGTCGTCAACGCGCGGCGCATGAGGAACTCGAACGCGAGTTGCAAAAGGGGCTTGATGAATTGGACGCGGGTCTCGGCATTGAAATGACCGATGATGACCTCGGTCGATTCATCGAGAATGCGATTGCTGAATCACCCCAAGGCCGGTCGACCTGATGGCACGGCTGATCTACGCGCCGCAAGCTCGAATCGATTCAGCATCGATCGTGCAAACGATCGCGCGGGATAACCGTTCTGCGGCACTCCACTTTGGCGACGAGTTGCGTGCCAACTGCCGCCGTCTCGCCGCACATCCGTTGATTGGCGAAGCTCAGCCCGATCTGGGGCGTGGCAACCTGCGGGCTATGGGATGCGGCAACTACATCATCTATTACCGAGTTGTCGCCAATGCCGTGGAAATCGTCCGGATAATCCACGGCGCACGCCAACAGGACCGCCTGCTCTGACCGACGGCGGTCCGTGTCGAGGCCATCGAGTTGTCGGAGGTTGCCGACGTTCCGCTGCGAAAGAGTCTTTCGCGAGACTGCAGACCTGTTTTGCGGAAAACGCAGCTGGCAAATGCGCTTCATCCTTGACCGCACGGCGAGTAGAATAGCAGCATGAGCCAAGGCCTATCTCCTCAAAACGAGCAATTCATCACCGATGCGGTCGCGCGAGGTCTGTTTCCGACGCGCGAGGCCGTGCTCGATCAAGCCCTCGACCATCTGCGTCACCAACGCGCGGCGCATGAGGAGCTCGAACGCGAGTTGCAAAAGGGGCTCGATGACATCGCCGCGGGGCGGGTGGTCGAGATGGACGACGAAGAAATCGAGCAAATGATGCTCGAGGTCATTGAACAAACGAGTCGTCAGCATCATGGCTAGACTGAGGCTCTCTTTAGAGTCCCGTAGTGACCTAAAGTCGATCTCAGCGTATATCTCCCGTGACAATCCCTCGGCCGCCAAGAAGGTCGCCAGAGACTTGCGCGAGACATTCTGCATCATCGCGACTCACCCGCTCATGGGCGAAGCTGCACCGCAAATCGGTGATGGAACTTTGCGCGTGTTCAGTTGCGGCAGCTATCTGATTTACTATCGAATCGATGGTCAATTCGTGGTCATCGTCCGCGTCGTGCACGGGGCGCGTGAACAAGGCAGGCTTTTCTGATCGTGCGTGTCGCCACGAGAACGAGTAATCCGTGCATGGTAATGGAAGTCGGCATTTGACGACCACCGCCACCACACTCGATACTGGTCGCTCGCTTCCGTTGGTCACCTCACCCTGTTGTGCGTCGAGTCGTTATGTCCTGGTCCCCGCTCGCCGGAATCCGTGTGCTTGATTTGACCCGTGTGCTGGCGGGCCCGTACTGCACGATGCTACTTGCCGATCTGGGTGCCGAGGTGGTCAAGATCGAGCGGCCCGATGGCGGCGACGATGCGCGACAGTTCGGCCCGTTTCTCGACTCGGGCGAGAGCGCCTACTTCGCCAGCGTCAATCGCGGCAAGAAGAGCATCACGCTCAATCTCAAAGATCCGACCGATCGCGCGACGTTCCTGCAATTGGTCGATCACGCCGACGTCGTTGTCGAGAACTATCGACCCGGAACGATGGAACATCTCGGGCTGTCGTGCGCCTCGTTGCGTGAACGCAATCCGCGGTTACTCTACGCCTCGGCCACGGGCTTCGGTCGCACGGGACCCGACTCGGCCCGAGCCGCGTACGATGTGATTGTGCAGGCTCGTAGCGGCTTGATGAGCATCACGGGTCACGATGCCGA
>JAEUIL010000429.1 GCA_016794255.1 Planctomycetaceae bacterium
AAACACAAACTTTTCGTATCTGCTTTTCTGGTCGCGTTCATAGCGAAGTTACCAACGCGAAATGAACTCGTTTGGCTAGTGCGATATGCGACTGTTTGCTGACGAGGGTCCCAACATCGCCGCGGAAAGATTCGTAACCGACCAGATCGTCGTGACACGAAACCTCTCGGCCACTGGTTCGCGCAGCCGCAACGCCACTTCCCAAGTAGGAAAACTCCGATTGGCGTCCGTACTTGATCGACTGAAGTGCCCAAAGCCCTGGCTTTCAGCCGCAACAATGCATTTGCGAGTTTTGATGCGTTATGTTATCGTCAAGGACTTCAGATTCCGATCGCCCCATGTTTCGCGAGGGATTTTGCCACCATGCTGGCATCACTAAGAACTCATCCCGCGTTTGCGGAACTTGGCAGCCGGCGGCGATTCTTCGCCCATGTCTCGGCCGGATGTCTAGGCTTGGGGCTGGCTGAGCTGTCCACGCTTCAAGCGGCCGCAGCGCTCTCGACCGCGCGAGCCAAGCGGGTGCTGGTTGTGTACGAAGAGGGCGGCATTAGTCAGATGGATACCTGGGATCCGAAGCCCTCGGCCCCGGTCGATCATCGTACGCCTTACAAGCCCATCGCTACCAACGTGCCCGGCATGCGGTTCTCCGAATTGATGCCGCGGATTGCTCAGCATGCCGACAAATTGACCGTCGTGCGTTCGATGACGACCGCCAAAGTCGCGGGGCACATGGAAGGCTGCCAGGAATTCTTCAAAGGGTACCCGTTCAATCTCGCTAACGAGTCGCCCGATGTGGGTTCGGTGGTGACCGAGTTGCTCGGCAGCGAGTGCGCCGAGCTTCCACCGTATGTGTTTTGTCCGGGGGCGAATATGCCCAACCACATTACCTCAACGGCGTTTTTGCCGATCAGCCGCGGTCCTTGGAAATTGGGCACGAAGAGTCTCGGCGAAAACGTGGCTGACCCCGCTTGGAAAGTCCGTGCGGTCGAACCTCAGTCCGACATGTCGACCAACAGATTCAATGAACGGCGGAAGCTGCTTGGCACCCTGTCACCTCAAGAGTCCGACGGTTTGCTTGATTCAGTTCGACGAAACTACGAGCACGCGTTCGATCTGTTAACCAGTCCACGAGTTCGCGCAGCCTTTGATTTGAGCACAGAGAGCGATGCCGTTCGAGATCGCTACGGACGAGACCACCGCGGCTGCTGCTATCTACTGGGCCGGAAACTAATCGAAGCAGGCGTGCGGTTCGTCACCGTTACCGTCATTCAACCTCCCGAGCACGTCGGCCGACCCGGCTACGGTCAAGAGAATGGCGTTTTTCTCAATTGGGATCATCACGAAGGCATCTACAACAACGGTCCGTGTGGTGGTCCTCAAGGCATGAGCAAGCAGGAACGCTATGGCTTGCCGCATCCGGTGATGATGCCCAGTCTCGATCGATCCTTGAGCGCGTTGCTGGACGATTTGAACCAACGGGGCCTGCTCGCGGACACACTGCTCTGTTTTATCACCGAGATGGGACGCACGCCGAAGATCAACAAATGGCAGGGACGCGATCATTGGGCACGTGCGATGTCGATCGCGTTTGCCGGAGCGGGCGTTCCCGGTGGCCAGGTCATTGGCGCCACAGATGATCAAGGCGGAGATGTCACCGCGGACTTGTATACGCCGTACGATTATGCCGCCAGCGTGTATGCGAAGTTGGGCATCGGCGACGAGTTACGATTGAAGAAAGCCGACGGCCGGCCAGTCGACCTGACGTTCGGCGGCAAGCCCATTCGCGGATTATTCGGCTAACGAGGCGCGCTTGGCAATCAATCATGGCGTACACGGGCGACTCTGCTGCGATCCATCGTTCGCGTCATCTGCAGAACGTGCGAACTACCCTCGAAGCGAACTTTTTCAAGCCATCGTGCCGGATGATGCATAGAGGCAGCCTGTTCGCGACTTGCTCGATGGCCTGTCAAGCAATTTCGCGCGGACGAACGATTTGGCGTCGGATGCTCGTTTGTGCGATAAATCACCCGCACGCAAGATTGGCGCGAACAATCGATCGAACTACGCCCCGGTGGCCGAGATCGTTTTTTTGCGTGACGTTAAGCCAGGATATCTTTCGCCACCTGCCCGGCTAGATCGGTCAAACGGAAGTCGCGGCCGGCATAGCGGTAGGTGAGTCGCTTGTGGTCGAGCCCCAATAGGTGCAGCATCGTGGCGTGCAAGTCGTTGATATGCGTTTTGTTTTCGATCGCGTAGTAGCCGTGATCGTCGGTTGCGCCATAGGCGTAACCTCCTTTAACACCACCGCCGGCGAGCCACATGGTGAAACCGTGCGGGTTGTGATCGCGACCGTCGGTCCCTTGCGCCGTGGGCGTGCGGCCGAACTCGCCGCCCCATAGCACGAGCGTGTCTTTAAGCAAACCGCGAGCCTTGAGGTCTTGCAAGAAGCCAGCGATTGGCTTGTCGACTTCGGCCGCGTTCTTGGTGTGACCTTGATAGAGATTGCTGTGTTGGTCCCATTGCACCTCACTATCACTGTGCGAGACCTGTACGAAGCGGACCCCCGCCTCAAGGAAGCGACGCGCCATGAGACATTGGCGACCGAAGTTCTCCGTGATCGGGTCATCGATCCCGTACAACGACTTCGTAGCGGCTGATTCGTTCGCTAGATTCTGCACCTCGGGCATCGTCGACTGCATGCGATAGGCGAGTTCAAACGAATTCAGCCGCCCTTCAAGCGCCTGATTTGGGCCTGAACTGGTCAGATGGTCGCGATTCATGGCGGCGATCAGGTCGAGTTGTCGACGTTGCAAGTCGGCATCGATGCGGCCGTTGTGGATGTGTTTGACCGACGCTTGTGCGGCGCTGACCGCGGCATTGCCCAGCGGAGTGCCCTGACAACTCGCGGGCAAGAAGGCAGCTCCCCAATTGTTGACACCCCCATGCGCCAAAGTGGGACAGATCGTGATAAACGCAGGGAGGTTTTCGTTCTCAGTCCCTAAGCCGTAGGTGATCCAAGATCCCATGCTTGGACGCACGAACTGATCGCTGCCGGTGTGCAGCTTGAGCATCGCACCGCCATGTGCCGGATTCGTGCCGTGAACCGATCGCAAGATGCAAAGGTCGTCGACTTGTTTGCCAATGTGCGGAAACAAATCGCTCACCGGCAAGCCACTCTCGCCATATTGCTTAAACTTCCACGGCGATTTGAGCAGATTGCCTTGCTTGGCAAAGGTAATTTTTGGTAGTTCAAATGGGGGCGGTTTGCCGTGATCTTTGTCGAGTCGCGGCTTCGGATCAAATGTGTCGACCTGCGACGGGCCTCCAGTCATGAACATGAATACGATCCGCTTCGCCCGTGCGGCGAAGTGAGCCGGCTTTGGAGCGTTGGGGTTTTGACGCGTGGCAGATTCAGGCGTCTCCGCACTCGCCTCCTGTTGAAGCAAGGCTTGAAACGCGAGGCCGCCAAAGCCGATGGCCGTCCGTTGCAGCCATGCACGACGAGCTTGTAACGTAGTTGGAATCATGCTGGTTACCTCACGTAAATGAACTCGTTACTCGCCAGTAAGCTTTGGCAGAGAAGCGACCAAGCCTGTTGTCGCGAGACGTAGCGACGTGTGGAGGACGGTTCTCCCGCCGGTTCGTCTGCAACGGCGGACTGCGACGAGTGAGCTACTTCAGTGACGAAAGCTACCGCGCGCTGGGTTTCGATTGCGGTCGGCTGACGTCCGAACGCCCTTTGATACGCTAACTCGATTCGTTGGGCATCTCTGCCAGGGTGTCTTATTAGCTCACGCGACCAAGCATCCGCCGAGTCCATGACTAGATCGGCGTTCATCAACAGTAACGCTTGCGGGGCCACCACCGTGGCGTTTCGGCTGCCGGTCGGCATCGTCGGATCGGGAAAATCGAACTGCTCGAACAGCGTGTACAGGTTGTTGCGTATCACGGGCAAATAGATCGCTCGTCGCAGGCTGTCGTACTTCGTGTGATCGATCGAGGTGTGATCAAACACAAACTGTCGATTGCGCAAGGGCACGGTCTTGCCGCCGATCGATCGATCAAGCCGGCCCGTTGTTGCCAGGATGGCATCGCGGATCGACTCAGCCTCGAGACGTTGGATTCGAGACTTCCACAGCAGATGATTCTCGGGGTCGATCCGTGCCCCGACTGATTCTTGCGGATGCGTCGAAGCCATTTGGTAAACGCTCGACGACAAAATTAAGCGATGCAAGTCTTTGGTCGACCATCCCCGATCGATCAGGTAACTCGCCAGCCAATCGAGCAGTTCGGGATGTGTCGGCCGATCTCCGAGCTTACCGAAGTTTTCAGTTGAAGCGACGATGCCCGCGCCGAAGTGCCCACGCCAAACACGATTGACATACACTCGCGCCGTCAGCGGATGTCGCGGGCTTGCCAACCACTGTGCCAACTCCAGGCGACCGCTTTGTGCGGATGGAAAGGTCGGCTGCGGATCGTTGTTTCGCATGACCTCGGGAAAGCCACGTGTTACCGGTGTGCCTAGGTTGCGGTGATTGCCCCGAATGTGAATCGGCAGACTGGCAAGCACCTTGTCGTCGGTCACCCCCATGGCCGAGGACAAGTCAGGCGAACCACTTTCCATGAGGCGTGCGATCTCGGCCAGCCGGTGATACTCGGCCAGTGTCTCGGCATCGAACGCAAACTCGGGTTGCGTCGGCACGGCTAAGAAACCTGAAAGATCGTACAGGGCGGCGCGAGCGGCTTCGAGTTGGGGATCGGCGAGTTTCGTCGCTTTGGGATCGGCTTTCTTTGCCGCGGCCCAGGCTGTTTCAGCGGCAGCGAACAATGGGCGAAAGTGATTCTCGATCGCGATCAAATCGCGCGTCGCCGCCAACTGATGCCACTTGCTAAAGAACGGATCGTCGGGGTGATATTCAAGGTGCAAACGACAGTGATGCAGGATATGAGCGTGCAGCCCGAGCGGCCGAGCGATTTGCTCGACTTGCGTGAGCGGCATGCTCGGATCGAACCCGGCACACGCGATCAAATACTCAGTCGCCTTCGCACGAGCGTCGCTACGCAACTTGGCGACCGCGGCCGACTTGTACGTCGACGCGGCCTTCTTCTTTTCAGCCAACGCTGCATCGACTGCTTTGATCCGGGCAATTTCGTCTGGTTCGGCAAACGGGTGCTCGTGCCAATGCTTGATCGCGCCGGTACTCGTGGTGTCGAATGTCTTCGTGCTCTTGAAAATTGCCGCCAGCGCATAGTAATCAGTCTGCTTGAGCGGGTCGAACTTGTGATCGTGACAGCGAACACAGCCGAGCGTCATTCCCAGAAACGCTTTGCCAATCGTGTCGAGCTGTTCATCGATGGTGTCCATCATCAGCTTTTCACGATCAGGTTCGGCAAGCACTTTCGCTCCCAGCACCAAGAAGCCGGTGGCGGTCTTGGTTTGTTGATCGGCGTCGGGCAGCAGGTCGCCCGCCAACTGCTCAATCACAAAGCGATCGAATGGCTTGTCCTCGTTGAACGCATTAACGACGTAATCGCGATAGCGCCAGGCGTTGCCAAAGGCCAGATTTTCGTCGAGGCCATTCGAATCGGCATAGCGAGCCACGTCGAGCCAATGGCGACCCCAACGGACACCGTAGTCGGGCGACTTTAACAGTCGTTCGACGACTTTCGCCCAAGCGTCGACCGAATCGTCGGCCATAAACGCCGCGATCTCGTCGGGCGTCGGCGGCAAACCCGTGAGATCATAGGTCACGCGGCGAATCAGCGTGCGTTTGTCGGCTTTGGGGGCGGGTTGCAATCCCAATGATTCAAGTTTAGCAAGGACAAACGTATCGAGGGGCGTTTGGATCCAGGCGGCATCTTTGACGACCGGAACCGCGGGCTTCGTCAAAGGGCGAAACGACCAGAAGTCGCGGCCCTCGACAATACTCATGCCCGCAACGTGTAGGGCAGCGGGACTCACTGCCTGCCGCGGATCGTGCGCTCCATCCTTGACCCATTGCTCAAGCGCCGCCACTTCGGTGGGCGAGAGCGGATTTTTTGGCGGCATTTGCAAGTCAGGATTCTTGTACCGCACAGCCTCAATCAAGCGGCTCTTGTCGGGTTCGCCAGGTACCAGGGCCGTGCCGCTATCGCCACCTTTGACCAAGCCCGCGCGTGTGTCGACCGACAGTCCGCCGTTGGTTTCACTTCCTGAGTGACATTCGTAGCAATGCTTGACCAAGATCGGTCGCACGTTCTTCTCGAAGAACTCGATTGCAACGGCCTCACTTTTCGCCGGGGTTTCGTCAGCTGCCGAGGCACTGTTATCGAAGACGGTATGTTGGCCGAGGATCGCTACGATCACCAGCCCCAACCAACGGCAGAAACGCGAGTCAGCGGCGATCAGCGAATGAGTCACCATCAAATCGATCGGTCTGACGTTCCATTTCATAGGATCATCCGTCATGAGTCAGGTCGGCCGCGTGATACCCGTTCGTTAAGTCGATTACTACTACGGAACCTTGCCCAGTCAAAGCGCCTCGGCAAGCAACGCGCAGCCGGTAAATACCGGGCTTCCGCTGGTCGCCCGGACACTATGGCAATCTAGTCCGTAACGATATTTTACCCAACCGCGAAACATCGCGGAACCACAGCCTCTGCCTCCCTAATCATTCGGCAGCCACCTTTGGGC
Organism: Planctomycetaceae bacterium; assembly: GCA_016794255.1. Classification (GTDB taxonomy): domain Bacteria; phylum Planctomycetota; class Planctomycetia; order Pirellulales; family PNKZ01; genus JAEUIL01. Next base: position 6,674 of record JAEUIL010000429.1, read on the forward strand.
TATCCAACGTGCCCATAGTGCACCCGAGTTGAGTAAGTATCGCACTCGACGCTTTGTCCGATGACCGGCAACCCTGCTGTACCTACCGACCGGGAATCTGCAACCTGAGCAATTCAGACTAAAAACCGGTATCGCGTCTGGCTCGCATCGCCTGCCCACGCGGGCACCGGTCACTGCTGCTGATGCCACTCCGCAAATATTCTCTCCATCGCCGCGACCCATTGCGGTTGCTCGACGGCCCGATCGTGCATCTCGGCGCGATCGGTTCTCAGATCGAACAATTGCCACTTGCCCTGCGGAGTTGCGACCAATTTCCAGTCCCCCTGCCGCACCGCGCGATGTCCCGAGGTAGCCCAGCAGAGCGTGTCATGCCCCACCTGACCTCGCCCCGTGAGCACCGGTCGCAACGACTTACCCGTCAGCGGCGCAACCGTGCGCTGCTCAAAGCTGCGCGGATACGCTTGGCTGGCGACATCGAACACGGTCGCGGTGAGGTCGGTGATATGGCACATTTCGTGCGTGATCGTTCCCGGTTTGATCACGTCGGGCCACCACGCGATCAAAGGCGACGAGATGCCTCCCTCGTAGTTTGTCTGTTTGTGGTTGCGAAAGGGTGTATTCGACAGCGACGCCCAAGCGGGCCCCGCCGTGACGAACGTGTCCGCCGGTCCCGGCATAATCGACGGGTAATTGCCGACCCGCGTGGGCGTCTCGTCGCTTCGCCACGTACGTCCCGGCTTGTCGAGTTGGCCAACGGCTTTGTCCGAGGCGCCATTGTCGCTGAGAAAGAACACCAGCGTGTTCGTGCCCTGCAGCGCAGCGAGTACTCGACCAACGCTTTGATCGAGACAATCGACCTGCGCCGCATACACCGCCATGCGTTCGGCTTCCCAATCTCGATGTTGCGATTCACTCCACGATTGAATTCGAGGCTCGGGCGGAGCGAGTTGCGCGTGCGTCGGAAGGATTCCGAGTTGTTTCATGCGTTCCAACCGTTGTCGACGAGCGGCATCCCACCCCAGGTCGCGATACACCTTTCGGTACTTGGCGATGTCAACTTCCTTGGCATGTAGCGGCCAATGCGGCGCGAAGTGTGCCATGTACAACAGAAACGGCTTTGTGACGTCGCGATTGCGGAGAAACTCGAGCGGATAGTCCGTAATCAGATCGGTCTTGTAACCTCGTTCAGGAATCGAGTACGTCTCGCCATCGCGATAGAAGACGGTGTTACGCACATCGGCAAAGTAATTACCAGGTCCTTGATGGCCGGTAGAACCGAAATAATGTTTCACATGTCGCGAAAGATGCTCGGGCAGATGCCAATTGTCAGCAGTGAGCATGTCCAGTCGCCCAACCGCACATGTCTCGTAGCCCGAGCGGTTTAACAGCTCAAACATCGTGACACAGTTCGCTGTCAACAGCCCCGTCCATTGCGTGATGCCAACGCGATGAGGGTCTTGTCCGGTGAGCAACGCGGCTCGAGACGGTCCGCAAAGCGCACAGTTGTAAAACTGCGAGAACCGCATGCCTTCGGATGCCAGTCGATCCAGATGCGGGGTACGAATTTCTCCGCCGTAGCAACCGAGGTCCGAGAAGCCGAGATCGTCGGCCAAGAGAACCACGATGTTCGGTCGAGTGTCTGCGTGGGCCATCTCAACCGGGAACGCAATCCATTGCAAGCTGACAATCGCCAACAACACCCGAGACAATACGGTAATGGAAACGAACGGTTCGCGACCCATGATGACACTCCCGGACGGTTGATCACCTGCTTAGTGTACACCGTGTCGAAGGGTAGTTTCGTCTCC
>JAEUIL010000438.1 GCA_016794255.1 Planctomycetaceae bacterium
CTCGAACGGCTCAGCGATCTCGAACGTCCGCGACCGGGCCACGGCGACTTGACCGGCGCGATCAAGTATCTCGGCAGCATCCGCGGCGTGCTCGAACGAGCCAGCGCTCGCGAAACGACCGTGCGTGTTGCCGCCGGCGCACTCGCCAAGCAACTGCTCCGTCCGTTCGGGATCGAGTGCATCGGCTATGTCGTCGAGTTGGGCGGGGTCACCATCGCGCCGCAGCCCGGCACATTGGCCGAGCACCTCAAGCTGCGCGATAGCAGCGAACTGTACACGCTCGATCCCACGCGCGACGACGAATTGAAGACGCTCATCGATCAAGTCGGCAAAGAGGGAGACACGCTCGGCGGCGTGCTCGAAGTGCGAGTCGAAGGTTTGCCGTTTGGTCTGGGGACTCACGCCCAATGGGATCGCAAGCTCGATGGCCGACTCGCGCAGGCGGTAATGGCCGTGCAGGCGATCAAAGGTGTCGAGATCGGCCTGGGCTTCGAGGCCGCTCGCCGACGTGGTTCGCAGGTGCACGATCCGATTCATTTTGATCCGGCTCAAGTCGACTCGCCCAGCTTGGGTTACGCTCGACCGACGAACAACGCCGGCGGGCTCGAGGCGGGCATGACCAACGGTCAGCCGCTGATCGTGCGTGCCGCCAAGAAGCCGATCAGCACGCTTCGCAAGCCGCTCGATTCGATCAACTTGGCAACGAAATCGGCCGAGGCCGCGAACTACGAACGCAGCGACGTCTGCGCCGTCCCCGCGGCGAGTGTGATCATCGAGAGCGTCGTCGCGTTTGAAGTTGCCTGTGCGCTGGTCGACAAATTCGGCGGCGACAGTTTGGAAGAAATGCTCGCGCGCTATCGACTGTTTCTGGAGATGGCGCGGAAGAGGTAACAGCATGAGCTTTCGCCGAAATGGAAAGTCGATCCATGCTGCCGAAGAATCTTGGGAGACATGGAAGCTCAAGCATGCTGAGTTGATTGCGGAATGTAGACTTCCGCAAGGTGTTTTTCGCACTCGTAAAGATTGGAACGATTTGATCCTTTACGGGTACTGGTACGACAACGGATACAATCCAGCGGGTGATGCTGGCTTTCATTTGGATCAGTTGTCTTTGTTACAGCGACAGGCTTTCAAACGACTGCTAGAGAACACATTGACGGATGATGAGAAGCGAAGAGGTAGTGCTGGGTGGCATTTTGTATCTCCGCCTTCATGATGGCGTTGTTCCACAAGACAGCGCATAAAACTCATTCTTGACATGGATTGTCAACAATTATGACTCGTCTGCACGAACGGACTCGTCGTCAAGTCTGCCGCTGGGCGTTCATCGCCCTGTGCTTGGTCCCCACGTCGGTGGTGCTCGGCTGGAGCGTCGTGCGACAACTGCCGGGTCACGTTGCCGCCGAAGCCGAGTCGCTCCGGGCACTCACCGGTCTGCACGCGAAACTCGGCGGGCTCTCGCATCCGCTGCCGGGGCAACTGCTATATGAAGATGTCGAGCTGGCCGACCCCGAGACCGGTGCCACCGTGTTGCGGGCGCGAGTCGTCGAGATCACGCAACAAGCCCACAAGCTGCTCGTGCAGGCGTCGCAGGTCGAGTTGACCGGCGATGGCACGGCCGACGTGTGGCAGTTGCTCGAACGTCATCTACGGCGCGGCACCGTTCGCCCGACGGCGCAAATCTATCTGTCGACCAACGAACTTACGTGGCACGGGCCCGCGGGTTCGCAAACCCTGAGCGACTTCACCGGTCGCATCGGGCCCACGACTCAAGGAATCGAAGCCGATCTGAAGTTTCGCCTCGCTGGACACGAGCTCGTCGATCTCGCGGCGCTGCGCATCGAACGCAAGCTGAACGACTCGGTGCCTAGTACCCATGTGCAGTTCAACACCGGTGGCGGACGCTTTCCGGCGCGGGTGCTGGCGCCGTTGATCGAGGCCGAGTCGTGGCTCGGTAAGCAGGCGCAGTTCGACGGTTACTTGTCGTTCGAGGAACGCGGGGGACGTTGGACCGGCGATTTGCAAGGGCATCTGGTCGGACTCGATCTCGACACGCTCGTCAGCCAACATTTTACCCACACGCTCTCCGGTAGCGCCGACCTCACGATTCGCAAGGCGATCGTCGCCGACAATCATCTCGTCGAGGCCGACGGTTCGTTGCGATGCGGGCGGGGCATGATCGGCCGTTCGCTGTGGACCGCCGGCATCGAGCATCTCGGCATGCGCACCACCGCCGCCCCCGCCGCCAGCGTCACGACCACGCCGTTCAAACAGCTCGCGTGTTCATTCGTGCTGTCGCGTCGCGGCTTGCAACTCTTTGGCGAATGCGAGAACGCCCCCGGCACGGTCCTCACCGCTGACACCGGCGTGTTGTGGCAACAGCCGTCGTACGACGCACAGCCGGTGGCAAGTTTGATTCGCACGCTGGTGCCGCAAAGCGAAGTGCAGGTTCCCGCCAGTCACGAGTCGCAATGGTTGATCGACGTGTTGCCGGTGCCCCAGGTCGTGCAACGCATGAAGCCCGGTACGGTGCCCACGCCGCACTTGAAGTTGAAGAGCGACAAGTAACGCCGATCGCGGATGCTAATGGATCGCGGTCCAGCCGAGCACGATGACTTGGTAGAGAAACACTAGCGTCAGACCGTGGTAGCCGAGCTTCAACCAGACGCTCGTAAGAAACGGTCTCGCATCGAACACGCACCACTGTATCGCGAGCCGTGTGGCCCAGAACAGCGCGATGAATCCGCTCACCGCCCGGGCCAAGGGCGAGCCCTGCGACAACTCCTCTGCATAGCCGAGGGTCAGCACGCCGAAGCCGATAATCGTTAACACGATGAACAAGCCGTGCACCCAGATCAGTTGTCGGGACAAAGGTTGAAGCCGCGCGAGTTCGCCTTTCCAATCGAGCACTTGCGGCACCGCAGCACTGGCGAGCAAGGTGCCAAGATGGAGTACGCCGCTCCCCACGATCCACATCGATAACTCGTTCATAATGCACCTCATGTTCCGTTGAGTACTCCGCAGGCGGTCAGCGTTGGGATGATCACACGCAGCACGAACGCCGCGGGAAACAACAGTCCGACAGGTCCGATCGTCACTGCGGCACAAGAGACTTGCCCGATCACGCCGCGACCCAAGCCCAATCGTCGCCCCCAATCGCTCTTCTCGGCGACGAGCCCGAGTCCTTGCAGCAAAAAATACAACGTGGGGCCACCCCAGCCGGACTGCGCCGGGACGGTGATGACCCATTCGTGAACGAAGCCTGAGAGCGTGAACACGAGCAACGTGGCGGTTGTGAGAGGGACTCGGCCAGCGAGCGGTCGCAACACGTAGTGGAACGACAGATCACGAAACGCCAGATTCCAACGTCGCCCCCAAAAATCGCTGAGCGAACGGGCGAGCAGTGGCGAGTCCATGATCGGTTCCGCCGCAATTGCCCGTGAACGCCAGACGAGCGACAGCAAGTGAAACACGCCGAAGTGCAAGACGAAGATGATGCCCGTCATGCCGCACCAGCCCGCGAGCAATCGATGATCGTCGATCAACCACGGCGTTACGACCAGCATCAGCATCAAGCCGAAGGCGATCTTCACGAATGCCGCGAGCCATGCCCTGGCTGTGGGTGGCGCGCCGGCAGGCTCGTGGCCCAAGAATGCGTTGGCGTTCATCCCGGGCCAAAGCAATAAGTAGCTCAACGAGCGGGCGAGGGATGGCGAATGCGTGCGAGCGTCGGCCAAGGTGAGCCACTTGAGACTGAAGTAGATCGCCAGCGCGACGCTCCACATCATGACCCACGACGGCGATCGCCAGGTGAGTATTTGGACCGTGATCGGCACGACGGCCGCAGGTGCCCAGGCGATGAACGTCGAGCCGCGGCGCACATCGACGGCAAGGGAGGTGAACGTGCTCATCTTCGACGCCCCGGTACGAGTTAAGAAGCTCTAAGTTCTTAACCGCGTTCGCCGTCGTCGATTAACTACGCTCGGCAAAAGCCCGCGAATTGTGGGCCGGAACAGCGCTGCGCTCGTTGCCGGCCTACTTTCGATTGGCCTTTTGCGGACGGTCGCGCTGTTGCGATTTGGCGATGATTCGCGCCGGTGCCGGTTCGCTGGTCAGCGGTGCGACGCGATTCTCGTACTGGGCGGCGTGATGAATCTCCCACAGCGCGACTAACGTAATGATCGCGTGCCAAGTCGGCAGGCCCCAGAGCAACGTGAGATCGCCGAGCGACTTGCCGAGCAGACCTTTGGTTGTGAGCGTGCCAGTAACCGCGAGCAAGGCGACGACGGCGTAACGAGCCGTGGTCGGTCGTTCGAGCACTTGTCGGGCGATCACCAAACTCGGCAGCCACAACACCACGTAGTGAGCCTTGCTACTCATCGGACTCAGCAGCAGCATCAACGACACGATCGCCGAGAACTCAACCGCCCAGAGCCAATCCCGTTTGCCGGGCTGATCATCGGCTGCGGGAGTGCGTAGCGGTCGTCCGCCGACCAACACTGTCGCCGCGAGCAGCAGTAGACCCGTGCAGTGCGTCAGATACTTGATCCCACGCGCCGCGTCGGCCGAGAGCGGCACCGCTTCGACGTTGGTCAGCTCGAGCGGCACACCGACGCGGACCAGTCGATTGAACAACCCACCGAGCGATTGGTTGAGCGTGATGTCACTGTGCCACGTCCCGGGCGCCGAGTCACTGACACCGGCGATGAAGACCCGATGCCAATCGACAAGGTACGACCCGCCCGCGTGTTTGGGCAGCAGCAGGTCGGGAGCGATGTTCAACGCGATCGCACCGACGCCGACCATCACGGCAGCCCGCCAGCGACCACGCCACGCAAGATAAGGCGCGAACAGCAGCGGCGTGCACTTCATCGAGGCCGCGACACCGAGCAACAACCCGCCCGCAACTTCGCGCCGCGCGACAATCCCCACGCAGCCCCAGACGATACAGGCGGCAATGACCATGTCGAACTGCTGATGTTCGAGCGGTGACACAATCCATCGCACGGCGAGCAACAAACTCAGTGCCAGCACCGCAGCCCACCGACGATCGAGTTGGCCGAGCGACGGACCGCCGATCAAACGCCATGACCCGACGAAAGTGAGCACGGTCGCGGCGACATTCACCAAGCCCCACGTCCACAGCGACCATGACAGCGGCAGATTGCCGATGCCCACGCTCAAGAACGCCATGCTCGGCGGATACGCGTAGGTCTCGCCCTGGCTGTGGATCGGTTCGCGCGCCGCGAGATGCCGGGCGGCAGTCACGAAGCAGTCGTTCCACTCGCTTTTCTCGCCGCGACTGACGAACAGCAACGGCAATAAGATCAACAGCACGATCGCAGCCGCGATGGGCAGCCGATTCCACCACGTTGAGCGTTCCGCACTGCTGCCGACAGCCGTGGTTGTGGAGGTCGACGGATGGGCCGAATCAACACGTCGTGACATGCTAGCAAAGTCCTTGAGACGGCGCGGGCTGGTGAATCGCCGCGCGAGTTGCTTCCTGCGCAGCGACAACCTAGTCGTGATCGCAAAACCGGGTCAAGCCGAGAGTCCCGCGACTGCTAGCAGCGAACGTTTGAGACCGAAGCGAATTGATCATCGGGACAATCTTCACAGCGGCGCGAATTGCATTCCCCACGGGTGCCCATTTTCCCCACTCGCTCTTTCCTTTTTGGGCTCTCCAAGTACAGTAGAACTCGCATCGCCGCACGCTCTCGGGCGTTTCTACTTACCATTGCCAGCCCGTAAACGCCGTCTCGCGCGATGAAGCAGTCGTCTCCGAATCCGACTCATCCGAACAACGCCAAGTGGCTGAAATCGGCGTTTGCCTGGCATGGCACCGCCTTGCCCCGCTGTGCCGATCGCATCGTGCTTGCCACGCTGTATTGCGGCGTCATTCAGGCGGTGTTTAAGTTCGAGTTCGCCAAACAATACGCCGAGTTTTTCCACTCGGCCGGGTTCGACAGCTTCGCTCACACCATTCTCGGCTCGCTGATCGGCTTTCTGCTGGTCGTGCGCATGAACGGCTCGAACGCCCGTTATTGGGAAGGTCGCTCGCATTGGGGAACGATCATCAACACGAGCCGCAACTTGGCCCGAGCCGGCGCGATTTACACCGATGAGGGCGAAGATCTCGCGGGCTTGATCACCGGCTACGCCATCAGTCTGCGTAACGCCCTGCGCGGGTCGCGTGATCTATCCGAGACCACGCTGTTCCTGCCCGAGCCTTTGCTGCAGGTCGCCGACTCGTTCGGCAACCAACCCACGGCAATCGCGGCGGGCATGACGCAATGGGTCGGGCGGCAAGTTTCGCTGGGCAAGCTCAACCCCGAAATGACCCGACATTTCGAGCAACTGATTGCCGAGTTGGTCAGCGCTCAGGGTGGGTGCGAGAAGATTCAGAAGACGCCGTTGCCGTTTGCGTATGTGTCGCTGATCAAGTTGTTGATTCTGGTCTACTTGGTCAGCCTGCCGCTGGTGATCTGCGGCCGGTTCGGTTGGTTCTCGCCGTTGATCATGGCCGCGGTGGCGCTAGGCATGTTCGGCATGGAAGAGACCAGCGTCGAGATCGAAGATCCGTTCGGGTTTCAACCGAATTGCCTCGATCTCGAGGTGCTCACGCTCACCATCACGCGCGACACCGCGCAACTGGCGGCGTTCAAATCGTAAGCCCGGTTCTCGCTCTGGCGATGGCTTAGATCGTCTCGAGCGCTTGCGCCAGATCGGCGATCAAATCCTCGGGATTCTCGATGCCGCAGGCGAGGCGGATCATGTTGTCCGAGATGCCGAACTTCTGCCGCTCCTCGGGCGTCCGTTTGAAATAGCTCATCACGAGCGGCTGTTCGATCAGCGACTCGACGCCTCCCAAGCTCGGTGCGATCCGCGGCACGCGCACGGCATCGACCACCTTGGCGGTCGTCGCGGCGTCGGCGTCTTTGACCAAGAACGTGATCAACCCGCCGTAGCCACGCATCGTGCGCCGCGCGACTTCGTAGTACTTGTGGCTCTCGATGCCCGGGTAGTACACCTTCTCGATCTTGGGATGCTGCTCCAAGAACTGAGCGATCTTGAGGCCGTTTTCGTTGTGGCGTTGCATGCGCAGCTCGAACGTCTTCAGCCCGCGCAACAAGAGATAGATATTGTGCGGCGAGTTGATGGCACCCATGATGCCGCGCAGATCGCGGATCGATTCGAGCTGCGCTTTGCTGCCGATAATCACGCCGGCGAGCAGATCGTTGTGGCCGGCCAGATACTTGGTCGCCGAGTGCAGCACATAGTCGACCCCCGCGGCGAGCGGTCGCAGATTGTAAGGCGTGCCGAGCGTGGCATCGATCAGCGTCTCGACGCCGTGCCGCTTGCCGATCGCGACAAACCGTTCCAAATCGACAATGCTTAGGTGCGGATTCGTGGGCGATTCGCTGATGAGCAGCTTGGTGCGCGGCGTGATCGCGGCTTCCATGGCATCGTAGTCGCAAGCCGGAACTTGCCGTGTCACTACGCCAAATCGGGCCATATGATCGGTGCAAAACTGCCGGCTGCGGTGATAACACTCGTCGAAGAAGATGACTTCGTCGCCGCTGTTGAGCTTGGCCATCAACAGCCCGACGATCGCCGCCATGCCCGACGAGTACAGCAACGCCGACTCGCCCCCTTCGAGAGCCGCGAGTTTGCGCTCGGCAACTTTCTCGATCGGATTGCCATAGCGACCGTACTCTTCGCGCGGCAGATCTTGTTCGATGAAATCGATAATCGACTGCGTGTCGGGAAACGTGTACGTCGAGGCGCAGAAGATGGCGTCGGTAATGGCGTCGCCGGCCTTTTGTCGCTCTTCGCCCGCGTGAACCGCCAAGGTCGACAAGTGGCTCGAAGCAGGCAACACACGTGGATTGTTGGGTTGGGTCATGACGCTTTCTCGGTTGGACGATTGCCAAACCGTGGAGACCACGACCTCATGCCGACCCACGCTCGTCGCGATCAACGGTTGCGGAGGCGAGCTAAGAATCTCGCCCGATCCAAAAACAACCAAAGCCGCGCATCGCCCGGTGGGGGCAAGGGTCGCGGCTCGCAACAGTGGCTTCGACTGGTGGAACGCTCGCCGCCGGTTCGTCGTCGAGCATTGGCCACTCGTCGCGATCTCGTCGTCGGGCGTGGCACTTTAGCAGTTATGGCTGCAAGCGGCCGCAAATCCCGTTCAATCTCAGTTTAGTCACGCGTCGAGCCCGGGACAAGGACCGAGAAACGAGCCACAAGACCGTGAAAATGACGAATGTCGAAGTTTGAATGACGAAAGCAGCCAGAATACGAAATGACGAATGTCGAACCTTCGGGACTGCCAAAACTCGGCTAACTGTACATTCCGTCAAAGCCGACGGCTTCGAACGCGTCGCGAATGTGATCGATCTGCGGTGGGGCGTCTTGGTGCCAGATGATGCCGATCACGTCGAACCGGGCCGGTCGCCCGAGCAGCCGGTGTCGCTTGAGATACGCCACGGCGAGCCGCGTCAGACGGCGTTGCTTCTCAACGTCGACGGTCTCGGCCGGATGTCCATGCGTGGCGTCGGACTTGGTCCGCACCTCGACGAACACCAGCACACGCCGCGGCGGTTCGGTCTCGTCGAGCGCCACGATGTCGAGCTCGCCCAGCTTGGATCGCGCTTGCCGCTCGATGATCGTGTAACCCAGACGCTTCAGCCACGACACGGCGAGGTCTTCGCCCTGTTCACCCAGCGAGCGCTCGCGCCAAGGATTGATTGCCCGCAGCCACTTCGTCGCGATGTCCCACATGCGGTCACGGTCGCGGAGTGGTTCTTGAATCAGATCAGCGCCGCGATCGGCTGCGCATCTTCGACCGCTTTCACAACATCGCGGGGCACACCCGGCTTGAGTCGCAAAGCCGAGACGTCAAAGAGCTGATGCATGACGGTCCCCAGCAGATTGCCGGGCGTGATCGGGTCGGTCCCCGGCACATCGGCGTTCTTGGCCGACTGACCCACGACTTGGCCCATCTTCAACCCGCCACCGGCAAACGCCAGCGTGCATAGATTGGCCCAATGATCGCGACCGCCGCGCTTATTGATCCGCGGCGTCCGGCCGAAGTCGCCGGTGATGACGAGCAGCACTTTCTCGCTCAGGCCGCGCTCGGCGAGGTCGTCGAGAAACACGCTCACCGCCTGATCGACGCTCAGCCCCAGGCGACTCATGCCGTCAAGAATGCCGGGGTTGTTGCCATCGGCGTGCATGTCCCAGCCCGCGCTGTGAATCGTCACGAAGCCGCAGCCCGCCTCGATGAGCCGCCGCGACAGCAAGAACTGATGTCCGAGCGTCGAGTCGCGATACTTGTTGTGGCCAATGCGAATGTCGCTGGTGTCGTACTTCTCGATCAGCCGGGGATCTTCGCGTTGCAGATCGAATGCTTGGCTGGCGCTTCCGAGCACGACGTTCACGGCTTGCTGCTGGAAGCGATCGAGACTTTCCATCGCGCCGCTGGAGTCGATCGCTCGATTCACACGATCAAGTCCCGCCAGTAATTGCCGGCGATCGTCGAGCCGCGTGGGCGACAGGTTGAGCCGCATGTTCTTCACAGCGTCGCTCTTACCGGCGATGTCGAACGGCGCATAGGCCTGACCCAACACGCGCGGCGCCGAGCCCTGTTGGACACGCCCCTTCTCGCTGCTGTATTGGCGATCGACTTCATCGGCCGTCAGCAATGAGAATGTCGGCAGACCGGTCGTCGGATGATTCGTGCCCCGGAAGCGCGAGTAGAGCGCTCCCATGCTGAAGCCCTCGGACCCTTTGCCCGTTCGATCAGTGCCGGCGGTCAAGACGTGCGAGATGGCCGCGACATGTTCGTTGATCGGATGTTGGAACGAACGCACGATCGACAGTCGCTGGGCGCGAGCGGCGAGGCGCGTGAACGTGCCACCAAACGTGACGCCCGGCAGCGACGTGGTCGTCTCGCCGGTCATGCTGCGAATCTCACTCGGAGCGCTCAGCTTGGGATCGAACGTTTCGATATGACTGGCGCCGCCCGAGAGGAACAGCACCACGACTGCCTTGTCGCGCACGATCGAAGGCGAGCCCGCGGCCGAGGCTTGCGTGCGCAACAGATCGGCAAGCGACCAACCACCCAGCGACAATGCACCCGCGCGGAGAAAATCGCGGCGGGCAATCCCTTGGCAATTCGTCGAGCCGGTGGAGGAATAGACCGTCAGCATCGCGGGGTACCCGAGGGGCGTCGAGCCAGGAGGGAATTTGGGCAGGTTCCGTCGATCATATCAACTGGGGTCGATGAGTCAAGTTCGATCGGGCCCCGGCGGGCGGAGTCAACTCAGTGTCTTTGGGTAGCCGAACGCGCCAGAGTTCGGGCCGTCGCCGGGTCAAAAAGCCCCCGAACTCTGACGAGTTCGGCTACTTCGCAATTCATGTAACTCGGCTGAGTTTCAGTCTCGACGCTCGATGGGTTATAACCGCAGGAGCGGCGCGGCCGCGCTGCGTGTGAGTCCGACGGGGATGCGTGTTGCATGAAAGTCGTCGATCTGCTCGAGAAACGGCGCGCTCAATGGCGCGAGCTCGAGAACTATTGCGGTCGGTTCAACACCTCGCGCATCGCCGCTCAACAGCCGGCCGACCTGGCTCGCTTCGCCGCTCTGTATCGCGCCGCGTGTGCCGATCTGGCGCTGGCGGATGCGTACCAACTTCCTCCCAACACGATCCAGTATCTGCATCAACTCGTCGCTCGCGCGCACAACCAACTGTACCGCAGCAACAAGTTTCAACCGCAAGTCTGGTTACGCGAGTTGTTCGTGACCTTGCCGCAGCAATTTTTTAACGACGGCTATTTGCGGCTGGCATTCGGTATCTTTTGGGGCGTGTTCATCGCCTGCATGCTCACCGGCTTTCTGTCGATGGAGTTCTGCGAGTCGATTCTGGGCAAAGAGCAGATGGCCGAGTTCCAAGAGATGTACCGCAAACCGATCACCGGTCGCGATCTGAGCACCGATCAAGCGATGAGCGGCTTTTATGTCTGGCACAACGCGGGCATCGGGCTGCAGTGCTTTGCCTTCGGCATCTTCTTTGGCGTCGGCGGCTTGTTGGTCACGTTGCAGAACGCGGCGATTCTGGGGACCGCGTTTGGCTACATGGCCACGACTGCCCAACGCGGTAACTTCTTTCACTTCGTCACGGCGCACGGACCTTTCGAGCTAACCGCGATCGTGCTCTCGGCCGCGGCCGGCATGCGGCTCGGGTTCGCACTCGTGCAAACCGGCGGAAAATCTCGTGGGGCCTCGTTGCGCGAAGCGGGTAAACAGGCGGTGCCGAGCGCGTGTCTGGCCGTGCTGTTGTTCTGTCTCGCGGCGGCGATCGAAGGCTTCATCTCGCCGTCGGCGCTCCCTTATTCGGTGAAAGCCATGGTCGCCCTGCTCAGCGCCGGCATGCTGACGTTTTACTTCGTCGTGCTCGGCTATCCGCGGGGTGACGACTGATGCAACTCGATCGGACCCGAATCACGATTCGCGAGCGCGGCATCTTCGAGATCTACGATCTCGCCCTGCGCGTGATCCACGGTCACGCCGGAGCGATTCTCGGCTATTGGTTGATCGGTGCGGGCGTGTTTACCTTGCTCAATACCTGGTTGCTCGCCGGGCGCTGGTCGCCGCCGACCGAAGGTACGCTGCAAGGCGATTACTACTGGCAACTCTGCTTGCTGTTGATTTGGGAACTGCCGCTGGCCACCGCGCCGCTGACGCTGTACTTGGGCAAGACGCTGTTTCTCGAACATCCAACGCCCGGCCAAGTCATGCGTTCGCTCGCCGATCGCGCCGCGCAGTTGTTCGTGATCCACATTCTGATGCGGGGTCTGTTCTACTTTTGCTCGGTGTGGGCGTACGTGGCGCGTGCCGACGAAGGGGCCGTGATCTTCTTCGGCTTCTTTGCCGTGTTGGTCACGGCGGCCTGTTACTTCTTTTGGCCCTACGCGAATGAAGTGCTGCTACTCGAAGCCAATCCGCTGCGCCGCAAGAAGGGGCGCACCAGCACCATCGCCCGGATCTTGAGCCTGCACGGCTACGCCTCGGGCGAGGTGATTGCGCGTTCGTTCTTCGCGCTGATCGTCGGCAGCATGCTGCTGGTTTCGTTTTGCGTAGCGCTCGAACAATTGTATGTGAAAGCGATGCTGGCCGCCGAAGTGGATACGTGGTTGCAGATGGTCTGCGTCCAGTTGGCATTTTGGCTGACGGCGGGTTTCTTCACCGTCGTGCGATTCCTGAGTTATCTTGATATCCGGATTCGCATCGAAGGTTGGGAGATCGAGCTGCTGCTCAAAGCCGAGGGGGAGCGCATCGCTCGACAACTGGCATGAACCGCTATCGACTTGATCGCCGTCGTCGCCCGTGGCCAGCTGCATTAGCGTCTGCGCTGATCGCGCTCGGTGTGTCGACAGTAACTCCCGCGGCCGAGCCCAGTGACACGGATCGAGTGACACAAATCCAAGGCGAGTTGTCGAAGTTCGCGCGTTACCCGTGGTACGACTCGGCCCAGGACGATCTGCAAACCATCACGGTCCCACCTCCGCGGGAACCGTGGTTCGACTGGAAATGGAACTTCAGCGGCTTCAATTTCAACTTCAGTCTCGGCGAGTTGTTGCGTCTGCTCACGTGGCTGTTGTTCGCAGCCTTGTTGACCTGGATTATCTATAAGCTGTGCCAAACCTATCTGCGTCGCGAAGCCAGCCAAGCCACCTGGGCCAGCAACGAACTCGACTCGGCCGATGACCGGATCGAACACGAAGCGCTGCCGCTGCCGACGAACGAGCACTGGGGCGACCTGCTCGATCGCGCTCGGCAATTCTTCGAGCAAGGCAACTATCGCCAGGCGATGATCTATCTGTTCAGCCATCAACTCGTCGAATTGAATCGGCAGCAGGTGATTCATCTGTCCAAAGGGAAGACCAACCGGCAGTATCTCCGCGAGGTGCGACGGCAATCGACGCTCGCGCCGTTGTTCGAGCGCTCGATCGAGACCTTCGAGCTGGCGTTCTTTGGCAATGCGGCGCTGTCGCGCGAACAGTTCGAGTCGGTGTGGCGCTCGCAGGGCGAGTTTCAACAGCAGCTTGCCAGCCTGGGGACGTCGTCATGATCGGACGTTACGCCCGACATTCGCTGCGGATTCTCATCGCGCTCGGGCTGCTTACGCTGACCGGCTGCGTGGAGAAACTCAACACGCGCTACGGCGAGATGTCGGGCCAGGGTCTGTCGAGTGTGAACGGCACGTCGGTCTTTGCCGAAATGGTGCGTCAGTCGGGCCATCATGTCTCGGCCGCCTATCGGCTCACGCCGCGGCTGCGCGAACGGGCCGAGGTCATCGTGTGGTTCCCCGATAGCTTCGACCGACCGAGCGACGAGGTGCGCGAGTGGTTCGAGCATTGGCTGCACGACGACACGGACCGCACGTTGATCTACGTCGGTCGCGACTTTGATGCGTCGATCGTCTATTGGACGAAGATCCAGCGTCGACTGGCCCGTGCTTCGCCGGAACTCTTCGAGATGCGGATCGATCTCTCATCGGCCATCGCCAAGCACGCCGTGCGTCGGCAAGATGCGCTGACCAAAGAAAAGTCGCGAGTCAGCAGCCCCGACGACTACGAAGATTGGTTCACGTTTGATTACGCCAAACGTCCATCACCGATCAAGAACCTGGAGGGGGACGAATCGTGGCTTGCCGATGTCGACGCGACCAAGGCCGAGTTGGAAGCCAATTCCGAGCTGAGTTTGGCCGACGACGCCGAACCGCTGCTGGAAACCGACTCGGGCGATCCGCTGGTCGCCGCGGTCCCCTGGGGCTTGGGCGAGGTGATCGTCGTGAACAACGGCTCGTTCATGCTCAATCTGCCGCTCGTGAATCACGAGCATCGCAAGCTGGCGGGCCATCTGATCGACGAACTGGGCAGCGAACCGCGCGAGGTGATCTTTCTCGAAAGTGGTCCCGAGGGACCGTCGGTCAGCGATCAGGACGATCCGCTGCGCTCGGGCCTCGAAATCCTCACGATCTACCCGTTCAACTGGATTCTTTTGCACTTGTCGATCATCGGAGTTATCTTCGCGTTTGCTCGCTGGCCGATTTTCGGCCTGGTGCAGCCGTCGAATGACGAGCATAGCGGCGATTTTGGTCGTCACATCGCGGCCTTGGGCCGACTGCTGCGATCGACCGGCAACCGCGCCTTCGCCCAAGAACGCGTTCGTAACTATCAGCAACTGCCGCACAGCGACGAGAGCCGCCGCCCGGGCTCGCGCCGTTGATCACGTTTCCTCAACCACTTTCGCACCGAACCGAACTCTCCTCTTCGTTCCAGGCATCACATCCATGATTCGCATCGTCTTAATACTCGCCTTGCTCGTCTCCGCCGCTCACGCCGCGCCGCCGATCACGTTCAAGAAGACCGTGCTCGACACGAAGTTCCGTAGCGAAGGGGTCGCGATCGGCGATTTCAATCACGACGGCAAACAAGACATCGCCGTGAGCGACGCCTACTACGCCGCACCCGACTGGAAGATGCACCCCATCAACGAGCAGCCGCGCGAGTACGAGCCGATCAAGTACAGCAACAGCTTCAACAACTTCGCCGAAGATTTGAACGGCGACGGCTGGACCGATCTGATCGTGGTCGATTTTCCGGGCAAGGAAACCTGGTGGCTCGAGAATCCGAAGGGTCAATCGCGACCGTGGCCCCGGCATGTGCTCACGCCGGTGACGAACAACGAGAGCCCGCAGTTCCGCGATGTCGATGGCGACGGCGTGCGCGAGTTGATCTTTGGCTTTAGCAGCGATCCGAAGAACGTCGACGGACCCGAGAAGCAGATGGGCATCGCGCGGCGTGGCAAAGATCCGCTCCAGCCCTGGACCATCGAGGCGATCAGCGCGAAAGATGTCGAAGGGGCTCGCAAGTTCTCGCACGGTCTCGGCGTGGGTGACATTGACGGCGATGGCCGACGCGATGTGATCGTGCCGCATGGCTGGTGGGAAGCCCCGGCCAAGCCCAGCGACTCGCCCTGGATCTTTCATCCCGAGAAGTTCGGCGCGGCCGCGGCCGACATGTATGCGTTCGACATCGACGGCGACGGCGACAACGACGTGCTTTCGACCGCCGCGCATCAACTGGGCATGTGGTGGCACGAGAAGACCGCCGATGGCTACAAGCAACACGAGATCTCGACGCTCTTCTCACAAACGCATGCCGTCTGTCTGGCCGACATCAACGGCGACGGGCTCATGGACTTCGTGACCGGCAAGCGCTGGTGGGCCCATGGTCCGAAGGGGGACGTCGATCCCGGCGCTCCGGCGTTGTTGTACTGGTTCGAGTTGCAACGCAAGGATGGCAAGCCAGCCTGGATTCCGCATCCGATCGACAACGACAGCGGCGTGGGGACTCAGTTCGAAGTCGGCGACATCAACGGCGACAAGCTGCTCGATGTGGCGGTCGCGAACAAGAAGGGTGTGTTCGTGTTCGAACAGCAACGCGACGAGTAAAAAAACACGCGACATCCTGCGAGTTTGCCTCGCCCCGCAGGGGCGCAAGTTGTTAGCCAGGGGCGTGAGCCCCTGGTGATGGTTCTCCATGCCAGATGCCGAGCCCCAACGGGGCGATACTTTGTGTGGTGCGTCGTCGCCATGTGTCGCCCCGATGGGGCTCGGCGATTTGCACCGACATGGCCACCAGGGGCTCACGCCCCTGGCAAACGACGATCGTCCCTGCGGGACTCATGCGCGAGACGCGTGCCCAACGTCAGGGCAACTGCACGTCGGCCCAATAGTACGGATGATCGCTCGCGCCGCGATCGTCGCTCCCGGCGGCGAGCACGTTCAGCCCGCGGACGAGTATCCAGTCGATGCGTCGCGGCGGATCGGTTTCGAGCTGCGCGAGAGCGTCGATCACCCCCGGCTTAGCAAGCAGGCTTTGCATCTCGGGAGCGTCGCGCGTGGTGTTTAGATCGCCGAGCAACACCACCGGCGGCTCAAGGGCCAGGAACCAGTGCATCACGCCATAGAACTGCGCGACTCGATCGGCGTCGCTGGCCCGTTCGAGATGCGTGACCAACACGTGGACCCGTCTCGCGCCCGCGTTGAGCCCCAGCAGCGTGGCGTTGCGAAACGACTTGCTGGTCTGCCGCACGAGTGGCAGCCGTTGCCAGCCGTCGACCGCGAACCGCGTGACGACCGCGTTACCAAACAGTTGTCCCCACCAGCGCTCTTCGGTCGGAGCATAGAGCCACCGCTGCTGTAGTTCGTGCGCGAGCCACTCGGCCTGATTGCTCTCGCCGCTGGGGAAATCGTTGCGCACCTCGTTGAGCGCCACGAAGTCGGCACCGCGCACGCAGTCGGCGATCCGCGACAGATTCAATTGCCCGTCGCGACCTTTGCCACTGTGGATGTTGAACGTGCCGAGCCGCCATTTCTCGGCGGTGGGGACGGTCGCCACCGGAGCTTTGCCCGCGAGCGCGTTGCCCACGGCGGGACCCATCGACACGCGTTGCGAGCCGATCCAGACCGTGGCGATGATCGCCGACAGCACGAGCGACCACGCTAACGAGCGGCGTGAGGGGGGAGTCTGGTTCGGCGATGAGGGAGAAATCGCGGCGGTCATGCGCTCCGCCGGCGCGAGAGTGACGCGGCCGACTCGGCCAGTCGGGCGTGAATAACGGTCACGACCCGGTCGACGTCGATCTGTTCCATGCACGGCGGCACGGCGTGACCCAAGCGACAGCGCTTGGCCAGGCACGGCATGCAATCGAGCGTTTGGCGCACGATCACGGCGTCGCTCGTGTATGGTCCGGTGCGCGACGGCGCGGTAGCACCAATGAGCGCCACGACCGGCAAGTCGACCGCGGCCGCCAGGTGCATCGGTCCCGTGTCGCCGGTCAACAACAGATGAGCCCGCGAGAAA
>JAEUIL010000512.1 GCA_016794255.1 Planctomycetaceae bacterium
CGAGTGTCAAACGCTGGAAACGGGCCTGGCAGCATGGAGGTGTGTCGGCCTCGCCGCACGACCGCATCCCCGGCCGCAGGCGAAGTTGACTGCGAAGTAAAAACTTCAACTCGACGAGTTGCTCAAACAAGGACCGCGAACCGCTGGTTATCGCACGGACCTCTGGACCTGTCGACGTTTCGCTCAACTCGTGCGAGAGAGATTTGGCGTGAAGAATCATTCCGAGCATCGGTGCATCGGGCTGTGGTCAAGCGACTTCAGGTCGAAGGCGTGAGTGGCTGGAGTTCGAGTGGCTGTCGGCATACGCTCCTGAGTTGAATCCGGTGGTGCCGTTGTGGGGCTGGAGCAAGCACCGTGGTTTAGCCAACAATGTGCCGGACGAAACGTCGCGGTTGCAGGCCGTAGTTCGACTCTCACTAGGGAAGCCCAGGGGACGCCTCCTGCTCAAGCGATCACTCTTTCACGCCGCAAAACTCAAGCTATAAATTTGCGCATTGGCCGCGCAGCAGGCGACAGAATCGCTGCTCAATGCCCAATCCTTGAGCAAAACGCCCAAGGGCATCACTACCGATCTGGTTTACAACTTGCGAGCGTCGCAAAACGATACTATAAAAGGGAAACGCTTTCTCTGGAGGGTAAGCGAATTGGCCAGCGGTCTGACTCGAAATCAGATGCCGAGAAATCGGTTGTGGGTTCGAATCCCATGCCCTCCGCTCTTTTGATCCGCACTTAACCCCTTGCCACGCAAGGGGTTTTTTCTTTGGCATTGATTGGCACCGCATGGCAGACCCGAGGTCGTTCTTTGCCGCCTTACGCCCCAAAATGACAGTATCTGGTACATACCATGGTACATGCGCAATGGGCTATGTTGCGGCCATTTCATGTTCGGGTCGGCCTGGAGTTCGATTTGGGCGAAAAGACCGAGCCGATGTTCGTGCCTCCCCGCCCAAATAGCTATCGATCGTGATCTGCAAGCGGTCGATCCACGTCGATTCGGAGCTTTATCATTTCGTCAATGAAATCGATGCGACAATCATCATGGGCACTCACGCCGTCGTCACCACACTCGATCGCGGCGACATTCTCGAAGCGAACATCGCGCGTCTTGCTGTGGATATTGAAGCCGTCGTTGTACACATGAGTGCAACGGAGATTGCGAATCGTCAGCTGAGCGCAGTCGCCGCTGATCGCCACGCCGCTCGAACGTAACGGCGTGTGGATATCGGCCTCGGCCAACGTTTGTCCCTGGACGATTTGCACGTAGAACGCGTCTTCAGCTGGGACATAAGTCCACTCGCCGGGCGCGAGTTGGTCGGGCGTCTTGAGCACGGCACTCGGACCTTTCGATGTCCGACCCATGTGTTGCATTTTGCCGGCGAATCGCATGAAGTAACGACCCAACACGGCGTCGTCCATACGCAGCAGCTTTGTCTTGCGAAACCGACCGGGAGCGACCGGTTCCCACTCGGCGATCGCGAGTGGCTCGCAACCTTCGATCGTCGCGTCATGGCCATCGACGGTGATGGGCCGACCCACTTCGCCGTGACGATTGTGAAACACGATC
>JAEUIL010000537.1 GCA_016794255.1 Planctomycetaceae bacterium
CGAAGGCGCTCGACACGCTCGGCGAAGAGTCGATTGCCGATGCCGCGGGGATGAAGCACGCCAGGCGAACCGAACTGTCGGCCGAACTGGTCAAGCGGCAGCGCGAGGATGGCTCGTGGACGAACGACAACGCCCGCTGGATGGAGGGTGACGCCAATCTGGTAACCGCGTATGCTCTATTGGCTTTGTCGTACAGCCGCCCCGCGACGAAATAGCGATTGCGGGGCCGTCGCTTGAGGAGACTTCGGCCATGAAACGGTCACCACCGCGTTACACGGTCCACGACGACGAGTTGATCCTGTGGCTTGAGCCCTGTGACGAGGGGGGGTATTGCGTTACATCGCCTCTCGATCCCGGTCTGGTCACGCAGGCGGAGACGATCGAAGAGGCGTTTGAAATGGCACGCGACGGTCTCAAGTCGCTACAAAGCGCTCGCGCGAAGCTCGCAGAATCGGTGAGCAAAGCCAAGCCCAAGCGGCGACGGGCTGTGTGACGATGAATCGCACGCAGTTCGAGAAACACTTGCGGGCACATGGTTGTTGGCGCTATGTTCATGGCGGTCGACACGACATCTGGCTCAGTCCGACGGCCGCCATCCCTGTGGCGGTCCCGCGTCACAAGGAGATCAAACTTGGCACAGCCCGCGCCATCTGCAAACAACTCGGGATTCCCGCGCCGAGCGGACGTTAATCGCGCCGCTTCGATCGAACATCGGTCGGCATGGGGAGCATTGCTCACCGGACTGTTCTCGATGGTGGCCCTGCTGCCGGTTCACGCCGATGACTGGCCACAATGGCGCGGTCCGAACCGTGACGGCGTCTGGCGCGAGTCGGGCGTTGTCGACAAGTTCAGCAGCCCGCAACTGCCGATCAAATGGCGTGTCGCGATCGGCGCAGGCTACTCGGGCCCGTCGGTAGCAGCCGGTCGCGTCTATGTGACCGATCGACTCACGCAACCCAAGCAGGTCGAGCGGATCCATTGCCTTGATGAGCAGACCGGCAAGACGATTTGGATGCAAGAGTACGACTGCGTTTACAAGGTGGGCTATCCGGCTGGCCCACGGGCGAATGTCACGGTCGACTCGGGTCGGGCGTATGCGTTGGGCGCGATGGGGCATTTTTTCTGCTACGACGCCGCCACGGGCAAGATTTTGTGGCAGCACGATCTGAACGACGAGTACGGCATCCGCATGCCGATCTGGGGCATCAGTGCGTCGCCGCTCGTGGAGGGAAGTCTGGTCATCGTGCAAATCGGTGGCAAAGAGGCGTGCCTCGTCGCTTTTGACAAAGTGACAGGCAAAGAGGTTTGGAAAGCGCTCGAGGACAACGCCTCATACGCCGCGCCGATCATGGTCGAGCAAGCTGGCCGACGGGTCATGGTTTGCCTGACAGGTGACAACGTCGTGGGCCTGAATCCCAGCACGGGCGAAGTCTATTGGAAACACTCGTTCCCTCCCAACAAGATGGTCATTACCATCTCGACGCCGATCGTGGATCGCGACCGGCTGTTCATCACCAGCTTTTACGACGGCAGCCTGATGCTGCGACTGCCGCCGGATAAGTTGGCGGTCGAGCAAGTCTGGCGACGCCAAGGGCGCAGCGAGCGCGACACCGACGCACTGCACTCGATCATGGCGACGCCGCTGCTCAAAGGTGCGTACTTGTACGGCATCGACAGCTACGGCGAACTCCGCTGTCTGCTCGCCGAGAATGGCGACCGCGTTTGGGAAGACAAGACCGCGACCCCGCCCGCTCGCTGGAGCAACATCCACATGGTCGAGCACGGCGAAAACGTCTGGATGTTCAACGAGCGAGGTGAGTTGTTGATCACGCGGTTGTCGCCCCAAGGTTTCACAGAGGTAAGTCGCACGAAGCTTATCGAGCCGACCAAGGACCAACTCAACCAGCGCGGCGGTGTCTGCTGGTCGCATCCGGCGTTTGCGAATCGGACCATCTTCGCTCGCAACGACGTCGAGATTGTCGCCGCCAGTTTAGCCAAGTAATCCGAGAAGGCAGCGCTCCATGTGCGGTCGATTCACCTTGCGCTACTCAGCCACGGCGTTTGCGCAGCAACTCGGACTGTTCGACGTCCCGGCGTTTGAGCCGCGATACAACATCGCGCCGACGCAGTCGATCGCGGTGATTCGCAATCACGATGGTCAGCGTCAGGCGGCCGACCTGCATTGGGGTTTGATTCCCTCCTGGGCCGACGATCCGAGCATCGGCAATCGCATGATCAACGCCCGGGGCGAAACCGTGGCGAGCAAACCATCGTTCCGCTCGGCCTTCAAGCAGCGGCGGTGTCTGATCTTGGCTGACGGCTTTTACGAGTGGCAAAAGTTGGGCAAAGCCAAGCAGCCGTACTACTTCACCCTGCGCGACGGAGGCGTGTTCGCCTTCGCCGGTTTGTGGGAACACTGGAAACGCGACTCGGTCACGATCGACTCGGCCACGATCATCACGACCGAGGCGAACGACTTGCTACGGTCGATCCACGAACGCATGCCGGTCATTTTGCGACCCGAGGCTTACCAGCGATGGCTCGATCCCAAGCTGAGCGACGCCGGCGAACTTGAGTCGCTGCTGAAACCGTATTCGGCCGACGAGATGCAGTCGACCCCGGTCGGCACGTGGGTCAACTCTCCCAGTCACGAGGGTGCCCGGTGTGTTCAAGCAGCGGAGTGAGTCACTCGGGTTGCGGGACGCACCGGGGTGGCTCAACAATGCAATGTAGGTCCCGCGAGCCGAGCGGGACTTCGACGTGGTGAGTCGATACGTCCGCGATGTTTGCGACCGTGCGACATGGTATACCCACACCGCTACCAGTCCGGCTCGGCTCGCCGGACCTACCCCACGCTGGATCCCCAGCTTCATCATCGGTTCCGTCGGCCGGGAGCCACCCTGCTGTCATTAAGGTCCGATGTAGCGTAATATGGGCGGCGGTACCACATACCCCCGTCGCGTGATCCCGGCAGCTCTCGATCTATCCCTTGCGAAAGCCCCCTAAGTCACTAACACCTCAGGAGTTGCATTCATGGTTCGGGTTGGCATCGTCGGGATTGGCTTCATGGGGATGATTCATCATCTCGCCTACGCGAACGTGAAAGGGGCCAAAGTCGCGGCCATCGCTACCCGTGATGCCAAGAAACGAGCCGGCGACTGGCGCGGGATCCAGGGCAACTTCGGTCCGCCGGGCACGATCATGGATCTGAAAGGAATCACGGCTTACGAGAATTGGCAAGACCTGATCGCCGATCCGCAGATAGATTTGGTCGACATCTGCCTGCCGCCGCAACTGCATCCCGAGGTGGCCATTGCGGCGCTTAAAGCCGGCAAGCACGTGCTGGTCGAAAAGCCGATCGCCCTCGACACGCCCGGCGCACTCAAGATGGTCGAAGCGGGCAAGAAGTCTGGCAAGCTGCTGCTGATTGGTCAGGTGCTGCCGTTCTTTCCCGAGTACGCGTTTGCCCTCAAGGCGGTGCAAAGCGGCAAGTACGGTCGTCTGCTCGGTGGCCATTTCAAACGGATCATTTCCGATCCGTTGTGGATCAAAGACTTCTACGATCCGCGCACCGTGGGCGGGCCGGTCGTCGACCTGCACATTCATGACGCGCACTTCATTCGACTGCTGTGTGGCATGCCGCAGGCTGTGTTCAGCACCGGCCGAATGCGGGGCGAAGTCGTCGAGTTCTTCACGACGCAATTTCAATTTGCCGACAAGGACCTCGCTGTCACCGCCACCAGCGGTGTGATCGAGCAACAAGGGCGATCGTTTACGCACGGGTTCGAGATTCACTTGGAGAAGGCGACGATTGTGTTCGACTTTGCGGTCGTCGCTGGTCAACCGCGAGTGCAGATTC
>JAEUIL010000634.1 GCA_016794255.1 Planctomycetaceae bacterium
AGCCGGCCGTGCTGAAATCGACCGTGGCGGTCGCGCCGCTACGATCGGTGAGCTGGACCGAGCCGGGCGTCGTGACACCGCTGCCGCCGTTGAGATTGCGGAGCAGCACCGAGTTGAGCCCGGCGAGGATGCGACGCCCGACGAGCACACCGCCCCCTTGTTCACTGCCGAGAATGCCGAGATCCTGGGCCGCATGCGAGCCGCTCAAAGCCGAGACCGTGAGCGTGCCGCCTCCGCCGCTCGAGTCGGTCAGCCGCAGGCCGTTGCCCGACGGATCGATCGAAGCGACGAGATTGCCGCTGTTTTCGCTATCGGAGTTGATCGCCGTGACGATCTCTTGGAGCGTGGTCTTGCCCGAGACGTCGACGCTGATCGTGGTCGCGTCTTTGAGCGTGATTTGAATGTCGTCGCCCGTCGCGGCGTGGATCCCGTGACCGTCATTGAGCCGGGCCAGTTGCGTGCTGCCGCTGACATAGACGACATCGCTGCCGGTCAAGCTTGAACCCGCGAAGGTGCCGGTGGTCAGCCCGAGAGCCGCGCCCGTCGTGCCGCCATCGATCTCGGCGACGCTGATGTTAGCCGTGGTTTGCCCGGTCGAATCGGTGAGCACCACGCGATCGCCGTTCGTGTTGGCCACGACACCCACGTTGGCCGTGCCGTTGATCGCGCGGGTCACGTCGGTGATTGTCTTGACGCCCGTCAGGTCGACGACCGTTTGCGTGCCCGCTCGATTCGTGATGCGAATTTTGCCCAACGGGACGCCGGTACCCCCGTTGAGCGCATCGAGCGAGGTATCGGCGTCTACAAAGCCACCTTGTTTGATCGTGATCGTGCCGGCGCCGACCGGCGTCGTGTCAACATCGGCAAAGCCGTTGGAGACGAATCGTTGCGACTGCGATTGGCGAATGGCGCGGAACTGCGTGCTGCCCAAAGCTGCCGTGGCCGTCGCGGTCACGTTGATCGCGAATGGGTCCGAGACCTGAACGGTCCGGGCGTTGAGCACGTTCGAGTTGCGAAACGCACCCGCGCTCCCTTGCAAACTGAGGAGCTTAGCCGAAACACCGAGCAGCGAGGCCTTGACCGAGGTTTGTTGTTCGAGCCGGTTCTGAGCCAGAGTACGCGGCTGCGCTTCGATCGACAGCAACTTGGTGATAATGTCACCCGAGTTGATGCCGCTAAAGAGTCCGATGCCCGTGCTGATACCACTCATAATGACCGACCTTCGGTTCGGCGACAGACAGCGGCCGAATTAGGCTGCGAACCAGAGACAACGCGGCAGAATCGTTATCAGAGTAGATCGTCCGAGAGGTGGGCGGGACCGTGAGCGTGATGACGAAAACACGGCGTAGGCAAGTTGGGCAAAAAATTAGGCCGCCGACCGGCGAGGCACGGCCCCTCGCGGGTCGACGACGCTAACTAATTTCTTAACCACGCGGCAGCAGTGACAACACTGCTTGCGGAGCCGAGTTGGCAATCGACAAGACCGAGGTGCCAGCCTGGACGAGAATTTGGTTCTTCGTCAAGGCAGCGGTTTCGGCGGCGAAGTCGGCATCGCGGATCGAGCTTTGAGCGGCGGTCACTTCTTGGACCGACGACTGCAAGCTGCGGATGTTACTTTCGAAGGCGTTCTTCTGCAGAGCGCCCAACCGACCGCGAAGGGTCGCGATCTCGCTGATCGCTTGCTCGACGAGCGAAGCGGCAGTCGTCAGATCGGCTTTGCTCAACTCGTCGGTGCTACCCGAGCGGAGAGCACTGAGACCCTTGTTGCCGGTCGAAGCATAGTTGCGACCCAAAGTCGACAGGTCCAAGCCCGGGATGTTGATGTTCACCTGATTGGTGAAGTTCACACTGGCACCGAGTTGGAACAACGCACCACCGCTGACGTCGATGTTCGCCGTCAGATTGCCCAGCGTGGGATCCGTCGAACCGGTGAAGGTGATTGCGGCATCGCTGTACGAGATTCGCTCGCCGATCGCGGTGAACGCACCACTTCCCTTGCTCGTCGTGACGGTACCGACAGCGTCGGTGCCGGCGGTCGAGGCTTGCGTGCCACCCGCGTTGAACGTCGTGATGTCGGCAGCGTTGGTCGCGGCGATGGCGTTGACCGTCACCACAGCGGCACTACCGTACTTTTGGCTGGTCAGCGTCACGTTGGCTCCAGCACCACCGGCCGAGGTGGCCGTGACACCGGTTTGCGACGTGACCGCATTGATCGCGTTCACCAAGGCGGTGCTGTTCGCGATCACAGCGTCATTGCTGATCGTGACCACCGAGCGGCCTGCGTCGCCGATGATTTCAAACGTCGTTTGATTCGAGACCGTGCCGTTTGTACCCGCCGTAAGCGAGCCAACCGCGCCGTTGAAGCTAGTGACGTCAGCGATCGAACCCGCCGTAGCCGAGCCCACGCCGTTGTTGAACCCTGTGACGTCGCTGATGGTACCCAGCGTCGTGGTGCCAGAGCTGACGTTGCTGGTGAAGATGGTCTGATCGCCCACGACGGCGGTACCACCGGTCGCACCGATGGTGATGCCACCCGGGCCGTTAGCACCATTGGTCAACGTGACCGTGCCGTTGAGACCCGAACCGGCAGCGGTGACACCCGTGGTAGCGGTCTGAGCATTGATCGCCGTGGTAAGAGCCGAGCTGTCAGCCTTCAAGGCCGAGGCCAACACGCT
>JAEUIL010000663.1 GCA_016794255.1 Planctomycetaceae bacterium
CAATCTCACCCCGGCCGACGCCGTGCAGTACTTCAAAGACGATCTCGTCGTACTCGCATAGCGGCGAGTCACGATCGCTGTCGGCTAGCGGATCACGTGCGCCGACGACTCAATGGCCTTCCACCGCTGTTGCACAGCGAGGGCTTCGTCCTTCTTGCCCGTGTGTTCGAGAAACTTCTGCTCGTTCCACAAGCTGCGAGCCAGCGAGAGTTGGTCCCCTTGCGCCTCGAATTGCCGCTGCGCATTGTGCAGCCGTTGCAGACCACCGGCGTTGTCGCCGCGCATGATCGTCACCAGTCCCAAGTCGGCCTCGGATTGCACCCGGTCGGGCCACATGGTTGGCGTTCCCTCGTCGAGCGCTTTGGTCAACAGCCGATGCGCGGCCGAGAGGTCTCCTTGATGCAGCTTGAGACTGCCCAACGCGGCGAGCGAGGCTTTGGCGATCGGCGTTTGCTTGTCGCCCGAGAGCGTGACGAGCTGCGCGGTGGCAGCCGCCGATTGACCAAGCCGCGCCAAAGCATGGGCCTGCTGCAAACGACAACTCAGACGCAACGCTTCGTTCTGTGCCGAACTCTCGGCCCGTTTGAACGCGACGAGTGCCGACTGCGTCTCGGCCCGTTCGAGCAGACTCGCACCGATCCACGCCCAAACGATGGCCTCTTGATCGCCGGGCAAGCGATTCAACTCAGGCCCGAGCGGCGGTTGCTTGACACTCGCGTCGGCGGCGATAAACGGCCCGCGTCGTTCGAGCCGCGCCACGACATCATCGGGCCACGACAGACTCACGGGCCGCAGATAGCTGGCCTTGTCCCAAAAGCCCGGGTCGATCACCGGCGGCGCGCGATCGACGAGTTGGCCCGCGGCGCTGACCGTCGCTTGCCACACTTGATCGGCCTCGGCGGCTCGCTCGGCTCGTCGCAGCGCATCGCTCAACAGCAACCCGATCTGCACGGTCTGATACGGATCGAGCGTCGACGCGATCTGCCGCGCCTGTTCAAACGCCGTGACCGCTTGGGTCGGCTCGTTGGCGACGAGCGCCGTGATGCCACGCAGTTGCCAGGCGTCGATGGTCAACATCTTGCCCGGGGTTTGCGTCGCCGCACGGGTCAGCGCATCTCCTTTGAGCGAGTTGATTGCCCCTTGGCGCAAACTGTCCAGCCAGTCGCGCCGCTCCTTGGCATACGCGACGACACTCGACTGCCGACTCTGAGCCGCCTCGACGATCGTGGTCCAACCGTTGCCCGCGGGTATCGACAGCAGTTCGTCATACGCGACAGCCACGGCTTTGGTGGCCGGCAGCGGCGCTTGATCTTCGGTCAAGCCGCGGAGCATTTCGAGGGCGGTATCCATCCGCTGCGCCACTTCGTAACGCAGCGACAGCCGGCGCTGATCGGTGAGCAACACATCGGCGCGTTGCAGCAGCTCGGGCACTGCCGTGGTGGTGAGTTGTCCTTCGCGCAATGGTTGACCATGCGCGTCGACTTTGACCTGCAACGGTCCCGCCGCGGGCTTTTTCTCGGCCGGCTCGTCGAAGTTCAGCTTCGGCAACGACCACCGCGAGCAGCCGAGCGTGGCGAGTAACATGAAAATGGCAACGATGAGCTGCGAAGCAGCGGTCGTGGTTAGCCAGGGGCGTGAGCCCCTGGAATCGCGAGACGCACCAAACCGCAAAGCCCCGAAGGGGCGATACGGACCGGCATGCCCAAGCGCCGACTGTCGCTCCGTTGGAGCTGGGGTGTTCGTAACGTCAACCGTTACCAGGGGCTCACGCCCCTGGCTAACAACTTGCGCCGCGTTGCGGCTGGTTGTGTTGCGAGCCAAACGAGTTTGCAGCGTGCTCATCGCGAAGCCTCTAGTAAATCTTCGGTTCGAGATGATGCAGGCGGAAGATCGTCTGCAACGGGTGCATCGGCGGATTGGCCGTGAGAATCTCTTGCGGGGCAAAGCTGTTCATGGTCCCTTGCGCGTTCGGAGCATGCGGGTGCACGCTCAACTCTCCGACCAGATCATGCGACAATGCGGCGTTCTCTTGCGGCGTGTTGAAGACATACGGACGAATCAGCACGATCAACTCGTCACGGGTCTTGCCCGTCACTTGGTTGCGAAACATGATCCCCACCACCGGCATCTTGCCGAGCACCGGCACCGCCGCGCGGGTATCGGTCAAGTTCTCGCGGATCAAGCCGCCAATCGCGACGGTCAAACCATCCTTGGCGACGACCGTGCCGGTGACGTTCGTGACATTCACCACGTCAACTAAACCATTCGCGACACCGCCTGCTCCGTCGGGAATGGTGACGGTGCGCTGGGCACCTAAGTTCGATTGTTCCTGCGCTACTCGCAAGGTCACCGTGCGATCGGCGTTGATGTTGGGGGTAATGAGCAACGCTTGACCAATGTCGCGAAGTTCGATTTCAGGCACGGCACCTGCCACGACTGCACCGCCTATCCCGTTCTGGGCGATCACAGGTTGCGTGTAACCGATCACAATCGGCACCGTCTGGCCAATGAAGATGCGGCTCACTTCGTTGTTTGCCGTGAGCAACAACGGCGTGGCGAGTTGTGTCACGCGGCTCTTCGATTCAAGCGCCTGCAACCGCATGCGGAAGTTGGCGCTGACGATTTGAAACGTCAGGTTCTGATTCGGGTTCGCTCCGACTGGACCGGGAGCGATTGGCTCTTCTCGGCCCAAGCCACCGGCGTCAGCGGCAGGCGGCAAGATGTTGCCCGTCGTGAACGGGGGCGGCGTGGTGACATTGTTCGTAAATCCGCCCGAAGTTAGCCGCCCGTCGCTAAACTGATAATCGAATGCCGAGCGAAAATCGTCTTTGAGGTCGAGCGCCAGGACCTGTACTTCGAGCAGCACCAAGGGGGTCGGTACGTCGAGGCATTGAATCAGCTCGCGAATTCGCTTCATGCTTTGCTCGTCGGCGGTCCGCACGACAAGTTGATTATTGCGGGGAATCGCGGTCACAAAGATGTCGGCGTTCCGTGCTCGCAGTAACTCGTCGATCGCCCGTTCACGCTCGGCGTTTGGAGTGGATTCGAGTCGAATGATTTGTTCAGGCGTCAGACCTTCGAGTCGCGGCGGCGCTTCGTTCGTGCGTTGTCCTTGATTCTGGCCAAACGCGCCGTTCTGACCGAACGCGCCCCCTTGAGAAAACGCACCTTGAGCACCGAATGCTCCTTGCGCGCCAAAAGCCCCTTGGCCACCGAGCCCACCGCCGAGTCCGCCACCAAAGCCGCCGCCGAAACCGGTACCGACGCCGCCACCTAATCCGGCCCCGCCACCGAACGTACCAGCATTGCCACCCGAAGCGGTCGAACCCGACGAAATTCGATTCTGCTGCTGGAGCAAATTGTATTTCGAGAACCGTTGGGCCAGGTCTTGCAACTGCTGCTGATCGACTTGCACGCCATTGATCGTCATCAGCACGCGCTGACCGAACGTGCCTTGAATGGCATACGCCACTTCGAGCGGATTCGGATAGAGCAGCGTGAAGACTTCGGTCCGTTCCTCGCGGAAACTGCCGAGATCCTTTTCGTATTCCTCGACCGTGTAGATTTGCACGATGCCCGACTCGACATCGTCGCGATAGAACAGGCCGTGCGATTTGGTGAGCGCACCGATCGCCACCAGCGGCCGCACGTCACGCAGATATAGATTGATGACCTTCTTCCCCGCATCGGCCGAGGCGACGATCTTGAGGCCCGACTGATCCGAGAGGATACGAACGGCGTCGACCAGCGGCAGGTCTTTGAACTCGACCAACTCGAGCGGCTCGCCCCGTTCTGCATCGGCCACGCGTTCAGGCCGCGGAACATCGCCGTTGATGACGCCCGGCCCGGGGGGCAACTCAAACTGTGGCAACTCCGGCCCCAACTGCGGCGGCTGGGCCATCAGCCCGGCACCGCTCAGCAGCCAGGCGCAGAGCACGACTGCGGCAATTCGCCAGAGCCAAGCTCGCGGGTGTTCGTGGCGTCCATCCATGGACGATACTCGCATTGGTAAGGTTGCTTCGTGCAAACTCAGTTCAAATTCAACAACTGACGGCGCGAGCCGATTTCGACCTGCAAGTCAGTGGCGGTTAACTTCGTGACCACGACAGGAATACTGCCGCCGCCCGCCGTCACGTTGATCTCGTCCCCTTGACGCACCGTGATCGTCGAGCCGCCGACGTCAAGGATCGCCAGCCCGGGCTTCCCCTTGGCAATGACCCGAGCGCGGAGGCGGATCGTCGGATTCGGTGGCGGCGCGTTCGGCGCGGCGTTCGGTGTCTTCTCACCTTCGAGCAGCGATCGAATCTCGGGCGATGGCATCGTCGGGTCGCCGGGCATCGGGCGTGCTTGCGTCGGCACGATCCGCAACTCGGGCGTGCGCGGCTGCGGGGCAGTCGACGGAGCCGCGGGGATCGACGCAGCCGGGGGTGCCGGGAGCTGGGCCGTTTGAGCAGACACGACGTTCGTCAAAGATAGTACGAGCAGTGCGAACCAGGACGCGAGAACCTGGATGGACAGGCTCCTCACCGGGACACATGGCCACGCAGACGTGGCCATGGCACACAAACGTTCTAGATGTCGTGAACACGCGGGTTGTTTAGCGATCATTACGCGCCTCCCGCCGAGAAGAGAGCCATGAAGAACGCGATGTAGACGAAACCCACGATCGTGCCGACGACCACAATGATAAGCGGTTCGACAATGACGCTAAGCTGGCGAATCGCGGCTTGCAGTTGGGTTTCATGAAACTTCGCAACCTCGTCAAGTACTTCATCGAGCGTGCCGGCCGATTCACCGATCGCGACCATCCGCGCCAACATCGGTGCGAATGCGTGAGCGGTCGTCAACGGATCGGACAAAGCACCGCCTTGAATGACAGCCTGGCGGGCCGCGGTCACACGGCTGGCTAGGTAGCGATTACCGAGCAAATCTTCCGTCGTTCGCAAACCTTCGAGCAACGTGATGCCGCTGCGGAGCAAAATACCGAGCGCTCGCGCGAAGCTAGCGGTACCCGCCAACCGCACCAAATTGCCGATCACCGGCACGCGCAGCATCCGTCGATCGAACGCCACGCGGCCAGCGGGGTGGAAGTATATGGCAACCCCCAGTCCAATCAAGATCAATGTGCCGATGATGAAGTGCGGCAAGTAGATACGTGCGGCGTCGGAGATGTCGACCAGCAACTGCGTGATCGCTGGCAGCTTGCGACCGAGACCCTCCAGAAACGTCCGTAGCTTCGGAATCACCCCCACGACCATGAAAGCAGTGACACCAATAGCAGCTACGAGCACCAGGGACGGATACGCGAGCGCCGTGAGCAGGTTGGCCCGCAAGCGGCGGCGACTTTCCATCGTGTCCGCCGCCCGCTCGACAGCCTGTTCGAGATTGCCGGTCTGCTCGCCGACGCGCACCAACTGCACGAGCAAGCTGGGAAAGACTTTCGCCTCGTGCATGGCGGTGGCGAGCGACGTGCCAGCTTGAATGCGTCCGGTGACGGAGTGCCAGATGCGTCGCAAGCTAGCTCGGCTGGCTTGCTTCTCGAGTGCTTGCAATGCCGTCAACAGCGTCAAGCCACCGCGTAGCATCACGGCCATCTGCTTGCAACTCAGTTCGATATCGACCGACCGCGGCGGGAGCCAGTAGCCCGGGTTGAGTTGCGTGAGCAGATCGACCTCGGCCCCGTCGCCGCTCGCCGGCTTCACGCCAGTCACCACCCAGCCCCGTCGCCGCAGCGTCTGCGCCACCGCGCTCGGCGTCGCCGCTTCGACCACGCCCGAGTGGTGGCGGCCGGCAGTATCACGAGCTTGGAAAGCGAAGGAAGGCATGGGGGAAGTGCGGGGTGCTTGGTTCTTGGTGCTTGGTTGGTGGTGGAGTGTCGGGGAAGGTGCGGGTGAGTAAGTGAGTAGGTGAGTAAGTGGGTTGTTGTCTTTACCTACTCACTTACTCACTTACTCACCTCTTCTTCCTACCACACCGTCACCGCCGACAATGCTTCTCGCACCGTCGTCAATCCGGCGTGTAATTTCTGCAAGGCGTCGTCGGTCAACTGCGGAATGTTGGCGGCGCGGGCGTGACGCATCAACTCGGCCTCGTCGGCCCCTTCGGCCACGCTGCGTGCGAGCGTCTCGTCGACCGGCAGCAACTCGAACAGCCCGAGCCGTCCGACATACCCGCGATTGGCACAGTACAAACAACCGCTGGGCTCAAAGACCGTTGTTCCCGCCGCCTCGGGCCGTCCCAACGCGATCGCCTCGGCCGGGGTCATCGTGCGTTCACGACGACAATGCTGGCACAGTCGCCGCACCAACCGCTGTGCGACGGCCAACCGCACGGTGGCGGCGGTCAGATAACGATCGACGCCCATGTCGGTGAGCCGCGTGATCACACTCGCCGCCGAGTTGGTGTGCAACGTGCTCAGCACAAGATGGCCGGTGAGCGACGCTTTGATCGCCACGTCGGCCGTCTCGCGATCGCGAATCTCGCCGATCATCACGATGTCGGGATCGTGCCGCAGCACGCTCCGCAGCGCTTTGCCAAAGCTCACCTTGTCGGCCGAGTCGACTTCGACCTGCGCCACACCCGCGATCGCATACTCGATCGGGTCTTCGATCGTGACGATGTTCCACTGCTCTTGCGCGATCAGCTTGCGGAGCGCCGCGTAAAGCGTCGTCGACTTGCCGCTGCCCGTCGGGCCGGTGAGCAAGATCATGCCGTGCGGCTTGTTGATCAGTTCCTCGAAACAACCCAAATCATGCGGCGACATGCCAAGCCGTTCGAGCGTCAGCGCCGTCGTCTGCAAAGCCAGCAACCGCAGCGTCATCCGTTCGCCATACTTCGTCGGCAACGTCGCCACACGCACGTCGATC
>JAEUIL010000682.1 GCA_016794255.1 Planctomycetaceae bacterium
TGAGCGTGAACGAGTTGTTCGGATCGGCTTCGATGCGTTTGAACAACTGCATGCTCTGCCAGGGGCGTTGTGCTTGAACGGGCGTGGCGACTGCGGCAAACGCCAACGCCACGACCATTATCAACGCTCGACGCCAACTCTGTGCGAACATGTTTGACGCGCCTCCGCATAGTCCCGATTGTGTCGATGACAAACGCTAACCATCCCCAGGCAGACCGTCGTCTGGCGGCAATTGCCGGTTTGGGGTGCGGGACTGTATCAGAACCAGGAACGGGGTTCTAGAGCGAACGGATGCCCCAGCTAGTGCGCCGATTCACGGGAAAATTATGCCCATTCGTATGCCATTGGGAGGTGCTGCACGGCATGATCGGCAGTTGCACTCCGTTTCAATAAAGTAGCTACGAACGAACGCCAGCATTGCTGCAATCGCCAGCGTAAGCATGAATCGCAAGCAAACTGCGAAAGGCTACTTGCGCACTTGCACCTGCAGCGCGCCGAGCATCCGAGTCAACTCGGCTTCCTTGCGACTGATGAACGGCACGTTGTCCAGGATGATCGCGCGCGGCTCTTTGTCGGGATGAATGATCAACCGGCCCGACTGCAACAGCAGATACTCGAACAAGTCGTTCACTTCCTTGTCGATCCGCATATTGGGAGCCGAAAAGCGTTCGAGATTGCTAAGCGCTCCGTGATGATGCAGCAGTTCGTTCGGGCGAACTTCCCAATAGTCGAACTTCACCTGTGCGAACATGAAGCCATAGATCAGCGCCAGCATGCCAAACAACGACCAATAAAAGGTCGCGTTCGCTGCCGGATGATAGCGAAACACAATGTCGCGGATCACGGGCAGCCAGTCGGGCTTGAGCGTGAACATGAGAATCAAACCCATCACAATCGCCGCCAACAGGAAGAACAGCGTCAACGACGTCGTACGGGGAAAGTCGAATGCCAGCACAATCAAATTCAACCCCAAAACGCCCACGAATACGCCGTTGATCAAACTCGCGGTTTCGTTCGCCGGGTCGAGCACGTTCTCACCGAAGGTCGTGTAGAGCGCCGCGACCAACGACATGAGGAGTGTCGGATAGAGGAAAACGATCTTGGGATACGAGACCAGAATAATCGGCGACTGGGTCTCGGGAGTAGCTTCGCTCATGCGTTCCTCGCGTGTTCGAGAGTTGTCGATCGTGAATCCGGCCGCGATGTCAAATCCTATTGGGGCCGATGTCCGCCTCCCATTTTCTGAGCCCGGACTACTTTTTCTTTTTCTTCGCTGGCATCGCGGCGGGCTTGGAGTCAGACGGCGGCGGATTCTCGCCCGGGATCGTAAGATAAATCGGGTTTGAGCTATAGAGCGTATTCACCGAAAAACTGATCGAGACGCCGGCGATGACGCCAATCGGCAGCCGCTCCACCGCCAAGGCATCGGGTTTTGCCTCGAGCGTCATCTTCGCCTCGAGCGTCTTACCGGCGAGGCGGTTGGGACTGTTCGCCGAGAGCGTCACGCCCGGCGGGAGCTGCTCGCCCAGCTTGCTGGTGAAGTACTGATGGATCATCTCAAGCACGACCGGATCTTCGTAGCCCTTGTTACGCTCGATCTGAACGGTGAACTCGGCTTTGCCACCCCGTTCGAGCTTGAGTTCGCTCGGCTTGGCTTCCACCTTCAGCAAATCCAGCGGCTCGACCACACCCACGAGCGAAGTCTTGATCGGCCAGAAGCCTTGCCCGCCGCCGCCGTTTTGCAATTCGCACGTCACCGAACCTTCACGGATCAGCTCCTGTGGCTTGCCGTCACTGCCGGTGATCGTCGCCTTGGCCCAGACCCGTGCGAGTGACGAGCTCACCTTGGCCTCCGCTTTGCACGAGAGGATCATGGCACCGTGAGTCATCCCGGCGGGGATGGTGAGCGGTGTAAACGACACGCCCTCGGGCAGATTGTCGACGTGTACCTCGACGGGGCCATCGAAGCCGTTGACCCGCGTCAGGCGGGCGAACCACATCATGTGCGTGCCCGGTGCGATCATGCTGTAGTAGAACCGCCCGCCGAGTTCGAAATCGGGCCCGGTCTGCCGCGCGTCGAGGTGATAGACAAACTCCTTCCCGCCACGATCGTGCAGGTCTTTCAGACGGAGCACGAACCGACCATCGGCCGGTGCCTTGAACGTTAGCGCCGGATCTTGCGAGTATTGCGAGTCGTCGGCGTCGCCCACCTTTTTGCTCTGCTCATCGAATACTTCCATCACCGCATCGAGCGGCACGCCCAACTGTTGTGCGCGGAGGTTGAATTGATAGTAGGCGTCTTTCTTGGCGGTGAAGGCAAACTCGTGCGCCGCGCCAGGTGTGTCGAGACGGCCATTCACGCCGATGGGCAACCTCAACTCGGTCGGCTTGCCCGCCGGGGTCGCGTGATCGACCGTGATTTGCGGATGTTCGCTGATGCCATACCGGACGGCATTCGTTTCCTGACCGTCGATGTTGAATCGTCGCGAGGTCCAACCGAGTGCCTGATCCTTGTCCGTCGTCAATTCGGTTTTCACGCCCGCATCGAACCCTGCCGCGAGCAATTCGACGTGCGCCGAACGTCCTCGTTCGATTACCGCCGGAAACGTGGTGCGAAACACCGGTTGGTCAGAGATCTCGATCGCATAGGTGTACCGAGGATCGCCGATGTACCGGGTGTCACGGATTTCGAGCACATACGCGCCGTCGCTCGGCAACACGGCCGACAGCAGCGAGTCGCCGCCGAAATAGTTGTCGTTCTGAGCCACCACTTGGCCGTTGGGTCCGTAGAGCGTCAGGATCGGGTCGACGTGATAGTTTCCGCCTCGCGCTACCATGTCGTGAATCGCCGCGGTCACGCGTTGGCCGTAGACCTGAAAGGTGAGCCGCGCCCCTTGCTTCCCGGTGAACGAATAGCTGTCGACATCCTCGGCTGCCGACACCACACCGCAGACGGTCGCGGGTGTCGAGATCGCTTGGGCTTGATCGCGGGGACCGTTTTCTTTGGTCGTCTCCGTGATCACGGGAAAGTCCGTGACCAGCAGATGCGTGACGCTCGACACGGCCTGCGGCGTCGCGATGCGAACCTCGTACACGCCCGGCTGTTGATTGGCGGGAACGATGGTCTGAAACCGGAAGGGTGTCCCGGCGGTGCCGCGGGCAGTGAGCGGAGCTTCGATCGGCTTCTCCTCGGCAAGCGTCATCTGAATGCCGGGCCGGTCGAAGTAGACCTGGTACGCACCGTCGAGCGTGAAATTCGAGCGGACCTGGACGGTGGCTGAGGTGCCACGCTGCACAGCGACCGGAAACACCGACGTGAGCTGCCGAAAGCCGACCTTGGCCGACACAAGCTGCGGCAAACCAACGAGCAATGTTAATGTCGTCAGCCAAGCGACGAATCCAATTCCATGACGGCTTTGCATGTGAGTCATTCTCCAAGGCAGGCGGGGGCAAGCACTCACTATGAACGCGTCCACCGATCGGGTCAAGCTGATGCGAGATGCGGTCGTGATACCGTTGGGTGATGTGTGCCATGTCCACGTCTTCGTGGACATGCGTTCTCCCCAGGGAAACATGCCCACGCGGACGTCGCAGACGTGGGCATGGCACACGATAGTGTCAAAGGGCATCACTACCCGAGACGTTGTTCCGATCTACTCGGGAGTTGTCAACTGAATCGCTCTTGAAGAAGACTCGCCGTCAGCGGCCAATGCGCTGCGAAGCGGTCGCGTCAGTCGCGCCGTAAGTTCGCCACCCACGAAGAGAACTCGCGATCAAGCCGCGACCAATCGCGGTGTTCAAACAGCCCGATAAGAGCGTCGTGGCCGGTGGGATCGGCGTGGCGTTGTTCTTTGGCCGTCTGATAAAAGTCGTCGAGCTTGCCTTGCTGTTGCAGAAACAGACAAAGGTACCGCGCTTGAGCATAGTTGAGGCCGATCTGCGGACCGCGGAAATCGCGTCGTCGGACCAAATCCCGCAGCGATGGGAGTTGACCGGCCTGCGCCACGCTTTGCAGCCCGTCGAGCCGCCAGTTCACAAGCCCATCGAGCCCCGTGCCGTCCTCGCGAATGCGGCAGGCCTCATGCAGTGATGCCAAACCTTCGTTGAACCACTCGGGCATTCCCGGAAAGTCAAAGGCCGCCAGCGCGTGCGTGAGTTCATGGACCAGCGTGCCACCGCCGGTCGAGATGTTCATCACCAGCGTGCGCAACTGGGGACGATAATAGCCATAGACGCTCACGTCTTCGTCGCCAAACAACCGTCGCGCGTACTGATTGTAACTCGACTCGGTCGACCACAGCAGGATGCTGATGGGCTCATCGGGCTGAGTGCTGAAATAGCGGTAAGTGAGTGCTCGCATGGCCGGCGCGATCGTCTGCTGATGCCAATCGTCGAGCCGCTCATGGGTCAAATCACCCGCCAGCACAAACGGCGGACGGACGATCACGGCACACTCGGGCCCGAGCTGCCGACGCCAATGTTCGGCTTGAGTGTCGCACAGCAAACGCAACGCGCCGTCGGCTGCATTCGCGTGATCGGCGGAGGTGACGAGACCGGCCACTCGTGGCGCCACCGGCACGGCAACGACATGGTTCGGCTCGGGTGACGCGTTGAGCTGCGCGCCGGTCCAATGCGTGAGACTCCACGATGCCGACAGAATCGGCAACGGCGCTACGATCAGCAGCCAACGGCGGAGCGGGTGCAAGGGACCAGTCTCGGCAAAATGGTTTGTGCCAACGTGTCCGGAACTCTCGTTAGTTCCGTGACAACGATTGTAAACCAATTCTCCCGCAGGGGAATCGCCGCAAGGTCACGCTGATCGGCAAGGTTTACCCATCGATCGTTTGCGTGATCCCACCCCAGTTCACCCGTCGGTTTAGAAGCGACGGATGGCCATGGTCGAGTTATCAACCAAGTTGAACAACGGCCGATG
Source organism: Planctomycetaceae bacterium (assembly GCA_016794255.1). GTDB lineage: Bacteria > Planctomycetota > Planctomycetia > Pirellulales > PNKZ01 > JAEUIL01. The sequence goes on from JAEUIL010000682.1 coordinate 4,934, forward strand.
CGACAGCGTGTTGGGACGCATCGCGCTGCCTGGATAGAACTGCAACCCGAGCGTGAAGTTCCACACCTCGCCTGTGCCAGGGCCGAAGGGCTCGCGACCCGGCAGGATGTAGTTGCCGTTGGCATAGAGCGCCATGAACTGCGACAACGGCACATTCGCCGAACTGCCGAAGACCCAATCGCCCGGCGGACCAGCCTTGCCGATTGACAACGTGGTTGTGATCGCCGAGTGCCACTCGTGTTGCCAGTAAAGATTGCCTTGCGAGAACGGCCGGAACCGAGCTTGCTGGAAGAATAGGTCACGAGCATTGCCGCCACGATCGGCGACGCTCGCCCAAATGCCAAATTGATTGCAAGGATTAGCCTGCCAAGCGATCTTGGTGCGCCATTGGCCCAGATGAACGGGGTCGGGCAAGTAATTGTCGTAGAGCCAGTCGTGAGCAAAGCCCCAGGCGACCTCGTCGCACAGTAACCGCTGTGAGAACGCGGCGGTCCAAAAGTTTTGGAAGCGAGCCGTAGGCCGGGCGAGCACGGTACCGCGATAGTCATACCAGCCGGCGCTCGCACCACCTTCGAGGCTGATGCCCATTTCGTCCCACACCGATACCGCCGTATAACCGCCGATGCGCGTGCCAAAGTTGGCATGCGTAATAAACGGTTGCGGTTCGAGTTGGTTTTGGAAACTATCAAACAACAAGAACAAACTACTGTTTTGCAACCAAGTCGACCGCGCGGGACAGCACGAGTCACACGAACCGCAACCGGTACACGAGTCGCAAGTTTCGACGCTGCTCAGGGGATGCAGCGGTCGCTCGTCGTCGTTGAAGCCTCCCTGTAACTTGGAGCCCATGTCGCGGCCGGGCGACGGCGGCGGATTCAAACGCTCGGTGGTCGGTGGCTCGCCGCCGGTCGGTTTGTCGTCGAGGACTTGCGTGAAGGCGTAAGGATGCGGCCGGAGGGGATCGAAGGTTGTGGTCTGGGCCGAGACGGCAAGCGGAAACATTCCGCCCAGAGCGCACATTGTCGCTGCCACGACGCTAGCACGAACGATCGACTGCCACCGCTTGTGATTGCCCGCCATGTCACTCTCCTCGGACCTTAGGACGCACGCCGACCCCAGGTTTGGGGACTGAAATACACCAGTTGTGTCATCGGAATCGACAGGACCGATTTCTGAGACAAAATCGGCACTTCCGGCAAACTCATCGCAATTGGAAGCTCGGATCTGCTAGCGTTCCCGATGTGGCATGCTGACCGCGGAGGACCTCGCGGTTCCTGTACGGTTGGAACGCCCGTAGCTTCAAGTGCTCGGCGTTGAGCCAGCGTCCCCGTCGACGAGAATCGATCGGAAATCCATCGACTGACAAGTGGCCCCGAGGTGCTTTAGGTGGTATGATTCCGATGTGACGCAACGAGCCCCGCGGGGCACGCGTCGCCTGCGTGTCGTCCTTCGATTGCCTTGCTTTTGATTTAGGTCAACGGCGCGATCGGACGATAAGTTGGTGTCAGCAATCGTGACCTTTTGAACAAGCCTCTCGTGGTGGATTTCCGTCGGAGGTGCCTAACATAAATTCGTGAGCTTGGATCAACTTCGATCGTGCAGTGCATGATCCGATCCCGCTCGTCTCGAAGCGACCCCCACCGTCGCAATGACCGCGAGAGGTTTTTTACAACGACCGCGGCGGCTCGAATCACCGAGTCGCCGCGGTTTTTTCGTACCGCCTTGCGAGCCGATCCGCGTCGCTCTACGATCGGGGCATGGCTGGCATCTCTCACTACGATTGGCGTGCGACAGGTCTGCGTTATTACGCCTACAATTTTTATCTCCGCCAACGTTTTGGCGAACGGATCAAAAAAGTCAGCGTCGACGCCGGCTTCACGTGCCCTAATGTCGACGGCACCGTAGCGCTCGGCGGCTGCACGTTCTGCGATAACCGCAGTTTCAGCCCGAGCCGGCGATTGCCGCGGATTCAAATCTCGGACCAGATCAACGAGGGGATCAGCCGCCTCAAACGTCGCTTCAAAGCCGAGAAGTTCCTGGCTTACTTTCAGCCGGCAACCAACACTTACGCCGCGGTCGAGAAGCTGCGTCGTGTCTACGAGCAGGCTCTCGAACATCCGCAAGTCTTGGGGCTCGTGATCGGCACGCGGCCCGATTGCGTTCCAGACGAAGTGCTTGATCTGCTCGAGGAACTTGCCGCGCGGGTGTTTGTCTCGGTTGAGTACGGCATGCAGACGATGCACGATCGGTCGTTGATTGCCA
>JAEUIL010000762.1 GCA_016794255.1 Planctomycetaceae bacterium
ACGGCCAGCGCGGCCTTGGGACGCGGAGTGCCAATCGACCAGTTACCCGGCTTCGAACCCGCTGGCCCGCGACGAAAAATCTTCTTCGACCCCTCGAAGACCCGGGCCGGCATCGTGACCTGCGGCGGTCTTTGTCCCGGATTGAACAACGTGATTCGCGCGCTCGTCATGGAGTTGTCCTTCCACTACGGCGTGAAACGCATCTATGGATTTTGCCACGGCTTTCAAGGGTTTGTGGCCCGCTATCGTCGTGAGGTGATCGAACTCACGCCCGACGTGGTTAGCCACATCAACGACGTCGGCGGCACGATGCTGGGCACGTCGCGCGGCGAACAAGATCCCGAGGAGATTGTCGACTGCCTGGAACGAATGAATGTCAACGTGCTCTTCGTGCTCGGTGGCGACGGCACGTTGCGCGGGGCGCTAAAGATTGCCGAAGCGGCCGAGGCGCGGGGATGCAAGTTGTCGGTGGTCGGCATTCCTAAGACAATCGACAACGACATCAGTTTCATCGATCAAAGTTTCGGCTTTCAAACCGCGTTCTCGGTCGCTGCCGAGAGCATTGCCGCAGCCCACGTCGAGGCCAAGGCGTCGCCCAACGGTGTGGGGCTCGTCAAGCTGATGGGGCGTCACTCGGGCTTCATTGCGTGTTATGCGTCACTCGCGCAGAACGATGCCAACTTCGTCTTGATCCCCGAGGTGCCGTTCGATCTTGATGGCGAACAGGGGCTGCTCGCGCAACTGCAACGGCGCATCGAAAGAAGTGGTCATGCCGTGATCGTCGTCGCGGAAGGTGCAGGTCAGAATCTCATGGAAGGTCTTGCCAACGGTACCGACGCCTCGGGCAACGCCAAACTGCACGACATTGGCGTGTACCTCAAGAACCGTATCACCGGCCACTTTGCCGACGCCGGCGTGGAACTCAACCTCAAGTACATCGATCCCAGCTACAACATTCGCAGTGTGCCGGCCAACCCGTTCGACGCGGTCTTTTGCATTCGTTTGGCTCACAATGCCGTGCATGCGGCGATGAGCGGTCGCACGGCGATGATGATCAGCCGTTGGCATGGCCGCTTTGTGCATGTGCCGATGGCGCTTGCGGTGCGCGAGCGGAATCAGGTCGATCCCGACGGCGATTTGTGGATGTCGGTGCTCGAATCGACCGGCCAACCGCGCGAGATGATCCGCAAAGTCCCCCCGGCCGCGGTCGCTTAACAGCCGCCAGGTCGTGAGGTTGCACGATTCCCGCGGGGCGTGTTCAATAGAGCGTTGTCGTCGGCATTCAATGCGGACTCGTTCTGCGGCGAAAACCGACGTGCCCAGCCTCGCGTCCTCGCCGCCGCTCGTGAGGGACGCTCACCCGCTCGCGCCGCCCTTGCATGTCCACTGCTCGCATCTGTTTGCTGCTGATTGTAAGTTGCTTGCCGCTCAATTTGGCGGTGGGTGCCGATCCCGCGGCCGACATGTTCTTTGAGCAGAAGATTCGCCCGGTGCTGGTTGAGCACTGTTACTCGTGTCACTCGACCGAGGCTGCGGCGAAGAAGCAACTCAAGAGCGGCCTGCTCGTGGATTCGCGCGAGGGTTTGCGACGCGGCGGCGACAGTGGCCCGGCAGTGGTCCCCGGCGATCTCGACGCCAGCTTGCTCATCGCGGCACTGAAGCACGACTCGTTCAAAATGCCCCCCTCGGGCAAGTTGCCCGCGAGTGTGATTGCCGATTTCGAGCACTGGATCAAGCTTGGCGCACACGATCCGCGCGAAACTCCAGCCGGCGCGAAGCCGGTACATGGCCCGAGCATCGATATCGACCGAGCACGTCGCGAACATTGGGCGTTTCAACCGCTCAGCTCATCGCCACCGCCCGAGGTCAAGAACCGCGCTTGGGTTCTGAACGATATCGATCGCTATATCCTTGCCGCGATGGAAGCGCAAGGGCTCACGCCGGCCGCGTCTGCCGATCCGTTTGTGCTCACTCGCCGGGCGCATTTCGATCTGATCGGACTGCCCCCCTCACTTGCGGAAATCGAGCGTGTGGGACAAACGAGTGCGCTCGACGATGCCGCCTATGCCGCGCTGCTCGATCGGTTGCTCGCCAGTCCGCACTATGGCGAGCGTTGGGGGCGGCACTGGCTCGATCTCGCTCGTTATGCCGATTCGAGCGGCTTTCACAGCGATCTTGATCGCCCCAACGCGTGGCGTTACCGCGACTATGTGATCGAGAGTTTCAACCAAGACAAGCCGTATCCACAATTCATCGCCGAGCAGTTGGCCGGGGATGAACTGGACAAAGTCAACGATCAAACGCGGATTGCCACGGGCTTTGGCTGCAATGGCCCCAGTAACGACGATAACGCCGGCACGGGCAAAGCCAAGCTCAAATATCGGCTCGATCTGCTCGACGATGTCGTCTCGACCACGTCGACCGTGTTTCTTGGGCTCACGATTGGCTGCGCGCGTTGCCACGATCACAAGATCGATCCGCTCACGTCGGTCGACTACTACTCACTCTTGGCGATCTTTGACAACACCGAGCGTGTCGGCGTCTCGCTCACGAAAGCGGTGAAGAAGTCCACCGAGCCGCCGGCCGCGATTCAGCAGTTGATCGAGAAGTCGAGCCAAGTGCGACCGACGCGCGTGCTGCGACGGGGCAACATTGACTTCCCCGGTGATGAAGTCGGCCCGGCTGTCCCCACGGTGCTCGTGAGTCGTCCGGTGACTTTTCCGACGCCGAGCGCCGACGCCAGCACGACCGGTCGTCGCCGGCAATTTGCCGAGTGGCTCGGCTCGCCCGACAACGCCCTGGTATATCGCGTGTTGGCCAATCGCGTGTGGCAGCATCACTTTGGCCGAGGGTTAGTTGCTACGCCCAGCAATTTCGGCCTGGGTGGTGCGAAGCCGACGCATCCCGAGTTGCTCGACTATCTCGCCGGGCAGATCATCGCCCACGGCGGACGCATCAAGCCGTTGCACAAGTTGATCATGACGAGTTCGACGTATCGGCAGAAAGCCGAAAGCCGAAAGCTGAAAGCCGAAACAGACACTCAGCTTTCAGCTTTCAGCTCTCAGCATTCCACTGATCCTGATAACCTTCTCCTCACCCGGTTCACGCCCCGCCGACTCGAGGCCGAGGTGCTCCGTGATGCAGTGCTGAGCGCGAGTGGCAATTTGAACTTGCGCTCGGGCGGACCGGGGATCAAGCCGCGCATCCGTAACGATCTCATCACGACGAGCCAACGCAACAAATGGCCCGAATTGAAGCAAGAAGGGCCGAACGAGTGGCGGCGCAGCGTCTACATTTATGTTAAACGACAGCTGCTCATGCCGCTGATGGAGTTGTTCGACGCGCCGACCACAACCGACAGTTGCCCCGAGCGGATGTCGAGCGTGGTGCCGACCCAAGCGCTCGTGCTGATGAATGACGAGTTCATCGACGATCAAGCCCGTTATTTGGCTCGGCGGCTGCTCGCCGATTCGCGTGGTGATGTGCGGCGGGCGGTTGAACGTGCGTTGCAATTGACCTGGGGCAAGCGACCGTCGCCCGAGCGGATCGAACAGGCCGTCGCGTTTGTAAACGAACGCAAGCAAGCGTATCTGGTCGATAAAATCTCGCCGGACGACGCGCGACATCGTGCGGTGACAGACCTGGCCCATGTGTTGTTCAATTCGAGCGAGTTCGTCTATGTCGAGTAAACATTCAGCGGCGCTCGATCGTCGGCAACTGTTGCAAACCGCGGGCGGCGGCTTCGGGGCGCTTGCGTTGCGGTGGCTGCTCGAACGTGACGGCTTGCTGGCCGCCGAAAGCTCGCCTCCCGGTACGATTTCCTCGCCGCTGGCACCGCGTGCTCCACACTTTGCACCGCGGGCGAAGTCTGTGATCTTTCTGTTCATGTATGGCGGACCGAGCCAAGTCGATCTGTGGGACCCCAAGCCCGAGTTGACACGCTTTGATGGCAAAGCCATTCCGGTGTTCAAAGCCGAGGACGCCTTCAATTCCTCGACCAAGAACGTGGCTTTGCGAACACCGTTTCGCTTCCGCAAGCATGGCCAAGCGGGGATCGACGTCGCCGAGACGTTCCCCGAACTGGCGAAGTGTGTCGATGACCTTTGCGTGATTCGCTCGGTCCATTGCGAGAGCAACAACCACGCGCCGGCGCTCTTTCAAATGAACTCGGGCTTCTTGCAAGCCGGGCGACCTTGTCTCGGCTCTTGGGCCACGTACGGCCTGGGCAGTGAGAGCGACAATCTGCCCGCTTTCGTCGTGCTGCTCGATCACCAGGGAGCGCCAATCAACGGCGCGATGAACTGGTCGAACGGCTTCATGCCCGCGGCTTATCAAGGAGTGACGTTCCGATCCAGTGGCGAGCCGATTGCGTATCTCAAGCCGCCGAAGAATGTAAGTTCATCGCAGCAGCAAGCTCGTCTGAAACTGTTGCAGCAGTGGAACACGGACTACGCGCTGCGGCATCCGACCGAATCGAGTCTCGCCGCCCGGGTCGCGTCCTACGAGTTGGCCTATCGCATGCAGACCGACGCGGCCGAGTGTGTCAACTTGGACAACGAGCCCGAGTGGATCCGCGAGCGCTACGGGCTTAACAACAAGGTGTCGCAGTTCTTCGGCCGCAATGTGCTGATGGCGCGGCGATTGATCGAGCGTGGCGTGCGATTCGTGCAAGTTTACAGCGGCGGTAACGAAGGGCCTCGCGCCTGGGATGCTCACGACGACATCAAAGCCAACCACGAGCTGCATTGTGCCGAGACCGATCGACCGATCGCAGCGTTGTTGGCTGACCTCAAAGAACGGGGCATGCTCGACGAAACGCTGGTCATTTGGGGTGGCGAGTTTGGTCGCTCGCCGGTCGCTCAAGCAGGCAAGGGACGCGATCATCACCCGCATGGCTTCACGATGTGGATGGCGGGCGGCGGCATCAAAGGTGGCCAAGTCTACGGCGCGACCGACGATTTCGGTTGTCACGCGGTCGAAAAGCGTGTTTCGGTCCCCGATCTGCACGCGACCGTCTTGCACCTGTTGGGTTTTGATCACACGCGGCTTACGTATCGTCACTCGGGCCGCGACTATCGTTTGACCGACGTCGCCGGGCAAGTGATTCACGATTGGATTGCGTGACATGCGCGGCATCGCTGTTGATCGTCGATCAGGAAGATCGCTGCGTAGCCGAACTCGCCAGAGTTCGGGGCGTCGGTGGGCTGGCTACTTCCCGAACTCTGGCGAGTTCGGGTACCGCGTTTGGTTGGCAACACTCGCCTGCTCGCTTGTCATGGGATGCAGCAAGCCGACGCCTCCGCCGCAGAATGCGACTCCGGCGGTCGAGCCGATCGTCGCGCCAGCGCCGGTCGCAAAAGCACCGGCTGCCCCGGTAAAGGTTTCTCCACCGCCGCCAGCGGCTCCGGCCGTCGCGCCAACGCCGCCCGTTCAATCGCCTCCGCAAGTTGAGCCCGCCAAGCCCGAGCAGCCGCGGGTAGCCAAAGAACCGGACGCCGAACGGTTGTTGGCGCATGGCATCCGCCGTGTGCCGGGCAAGCACGTCGTGCTGTTCACCGATCATCCGGCCGACGCCGAGGTCGACGCGCTGCCCGGTTACTTCGACCAAGCATACCCGCAGTGGTGCGATTATTTTGGCAAGCCGGAGGACAAATCCAAGCCGTGGCGGATGAATGCGTTCTTGATCTTCGATCGCGACCGCTGCCACGCCGCGGGACTGCTGCCCGATCGGTTGCCGAAGTTTCTCCACGGCTATGCGCTCGGTCTTGAACTATGGTTGTACGAACAAACCTCGCCCTACTATCGAAGACATCTGCTGTTGCATGAAGGGACGCATGCCTTCATGGAGTTTGCCTGGGGTGGTCTCGGGCCGCCGTGGTATGCCGAGGGGATCGCTGAGTTAGTGGCCACGCATCAGATTGTCGATGGCAAGTTGCGGTTGAATTACTTTCCCCGTGATGCCCAAGAAGTGCGCGGGCTGGGGCGCATTCGCTTGATTCAAAACGCGCTCGAAGCTGGCGACCGCCTTACTATCGGCGATGTGATGGCGTATGGGCACGACGCTCACCGCCAAGTCAACGCCTACGCTTGGAGTTGGGCCTTGGCCGCGCTGCTCGAGTCACGACCGAGTTGGCGCACCGTGTTTCGTGCTCAGCGCGAGCATCTGCACGGCGGTGATTTCAATCCGCAGCTTGCCGGTCAACTGGGGACCGAGTTGCCCGAGCTGCATGACTCCTGGGCGGTTTTTACCAGCGAGCTTACCCACGCCTACGATTTCGAGCGGGCTGCGATTCTTTTCCAGCCCGGCAAAGCGGCGGCGACCACGTCAACAACCGTTAGGGTCGAAGCGGCGCGCGGCTGGCAGTCGACCGGGCTCAAGCTTGTGAAAGGCAAGTCCTACCGAGTTACCGCTGCGGGCCAATGCGTTGTTGCCCGCACTGACGACCCTTGGCCGAGCGAGCCGCAGGGAGTATCGGTGCGATACTACCGTGGACGCCCGCTGGGCCGGTTGCTGGCGGTAGTCAGACCTGACAAGTTTGACGTTCAAGCCGCCAGCCCGTTCCTTGCGCCGCTCGATATCGGCGCTGAGAGCACCATCACCGCGGCGGTCGATGGCACGCTTTACCTGCGCATCAACGATTCACCCGCCGAGCTGGCCGACAACGAGGGGAGTTATCAGGTGACGGTCACGCCCGCTCGCTGACGATCGCGTTACTTGCCCAATTGCGGACCTTCGAGCGCGGGGCCCGCCTTCGCCATGCGAACGTCGCGTACGTACTTGTGGCAATTGACGCACTTCATGGTCATTTCGAGATACGCGAGCGCCGCACCATCGATATTCTTCTCGCGTGCAGCATTCGTCACCGCATTCGCGGCCCGGCGGAACTCGCCGCTGTGTTGCAAGTAGTCAGGCGTTTGCAGCACCTGCCACGTCTCGGCTTGGCTCAGCAGACTCAAGCTTTGCGCGTTCTTTTCGATAATGTCGAAGTCTTCCATGACCAGCCCTTCGAGCACCTTCTGAGCATGTTGCAGCTTGAGCTTCATGAACTCGCTGACTTTATTCGGCTGCTGCGTGTGGCCATTGCCGACCAAAAGTCCCAGCATTAGCAACATGACGATCAGGACTGTCTTACGCATGATCCCATCTCCCTGGTGTGTTTTGATTGACAAAAGGCGTAGGCCATGCCGCGAGGCGATCGGTGATGGTCATAGCCTACGCTCATGTAGCGCCGGTTGCGGTGCGCTCAATTTCAGCGACCACGCTCTCGGCGATTAAAGTCCGAGATCTTCATTGAACGCACGTTCGAGCAACTGATTCTCAGCTGCTTCGTGGGCCAACAGCTTCTTGGCAAAACGAGCGTAGTCCCCCTTGAGCCGCGTCCAAATTCCCGCCGGTTGATCGCCGCAATTGACATCGGCCGTCATTTGCTCGGCCAACCGCAGAAACTCTGCATGTTGCTTCTGAAGCTGAGCCGCTTGGGGTGCCAAGGCCGGTACGCGAGTCAAGGCCTCTTCCAAATACCCGCCCAGTTCCTCGCGCTCGAAGTGCAATCGCAACTCTTCCCGCAAGGTATCAATCAGTTGCGTTACGGTCGTAACCGCTTCGCAATTGATCTCGCCAGCTACTTTGTGTTCGAGCAACTGGTGAATCGCTTCGACTTCATGATGCAACTTTTCATGATCGTGCATCGCCTGCACGAAGAATGGATGCTGCTCATGAGCATGATGAATGCCGTTCATGATTAGCTCCCGGCGGCTAAGGCCGCCTGATGTGCTTTGACGGTGACCACAGGGCAAGGGGCTTCACGCACCACGCGCTCGGCAACACTTCCCATCAGGAACCGCACTAACCCGGTGCGTCCGTGGCTGGCCATGACAATCATGTCGACCTGCTCACGTTTGGCGTACTCAATGATCTCATCGGCCGGGCTTCCCAACACCAAGTGCTGTTCAAACGGCACGTTGGCATCGTCCGGCTTCAACGCCTCGAGCATGCGTTTCAACGCGCCCGTGTCAGGCTCGGGAACGCCGTAGTACATGTCCCCGCCGCCGTAAGCCGTGGGCGGCTCTTCGACATGCAGGATGACAAGTTTTGCTCCGGTGTCACGGGCCAGCATGGTGGCAAACCGCAACGCCTCATCACTGACCGTCGAGAAGTCAGTCGGAAAGAGAATCTTCTTGGCTTGCATGACACACCATCCTTTCCGCAATCGGAGAACAGGTCGTGAATGGAAGTCCCACGAAAGAGTATTGCAAACGAAGTGCCAGCGGCGATCGGTCAGGCGCATTGGTGCCGTAAGCCCGGCGTGGCTCGCTAATTGCGCGTGCGATATTGTCATTGCGCAGACCAATTGAGCCCTGCCGAAAGTGTGCCAAATGGCGCGCTACGCCTCACCACCGCACACTTAGTCGAAACCGCTCACATCCTAGTTGATTCAGCTTATCCCTAATACGGAAAGGCACTTACGGCGATGTTTTCTGAGTGGGCATACCACTTGCAGCAATACCACTAGGTTTCCTTTAAACTTTGATGCCGCAGCATTGGCAACTCCGTCATTGCGTACGCATCTTCGTCGTCCGTCGCATACTGAATGAGCCCCTTCCATGAGTGAACCTAGTCCCGTAAATCCGATCGACTTACTCGTTGTGGATGACGACGCCGAGTACCGCAGCACCGTCGTTCGTCGCTTTCTGCGGCGCGGTTATCAAGTGCAGGAAGCGGCCGACGGCGAGTCGGCTTTGGCGTTGGCCGAGCGGCGGCAGTTCGACGTGGCGGTTGTGGATTTGGTCATGCCGGGGATGTCGGGCATCGAGTTGCTCGAAAAGCTGCGAGCGAGTCACGCCGAGTGCGAAGTCATTCTGCTCACCGGTCAAGGTTCGATCGAGACCGCCGTGCAGGCGATGAAGCTGGGGGCATATGACTTTTTGACAAAGCCGTGTCCACTGGCCGAGTTGGAAACGCTGATCGAAAAGGCCGCCGACCGCCGGCAGTTGGCTAAAGAAAACTCGCAG
>JAEUIL010000838.1 GCA_016794255.1 Planctomycetaceae bacterium
CGGCGTTGCGAAATTGATCGGCGCCGCCGACAAGCTGACCATGTTCGTCGTAAAATGCGCTGTAGCAAATCAACGTCATCAGCACCAGACAAATGGTGCAGGTCATCAAGAACGACAAGAAATGCTCGAAGCCCGCGTTGAACCACCAACGCTGCCAACGGCTGAGATTGTCGGGCGTGGGGCGAAAGTGGTAGCCGATCTCGGTGATGGGCTCTTCTTTGCCGGTGATCGGGCTCGTGATGCGGCCAATGTAGTGGCCCATGCCGTAGCCCTTTTCTTTGACGTAGTTGCTCTGGCCGAGATTCATGGTCCCACCGGCGCCGGCGAACGCGATCGCGCCCAACAGCATGGCCCGTTTGAGGTCGGGGTGGTTGGGAATCGTGCCGAACTGCAAAAGTCCTTCGCCCATCGCGACTACGGCATCGCCGCGGATCAAGAAACAGCCGACGATCACGACCGTGACCAAGATCCCCGCGACGAGGAACATCTGAATCTTTTCGATCGTTTCATAGATGACCGGCCCCAGGGTCAGAATCGCACCGCATAGCAGCAGCCCGGCGATCGACAACTCGCGGACATACGGCGTGAGGACTTGGCCTGACTCGTTGATCGTGGGACCAAACACGAGCCAGCTCGTCATCTGCGCGGCCCCTTCAGACCAAGCGGGGATCATCCACGGCACGACGTTGAAGACCAGAAACACACCGGCCCAATGTTTGCTGAGCCGGCAGAAGCCCGTGATCACGCTCTCGCCCGTGGCCAGTGTCCAGCGCGTGATCTCCATGTTGAGAAAATACTGCGTGACGACGCTGAGCATGCAGGCCCAGAAGAGGACGAAGCCGACCTTGTACGTAATGAACGGCCAGAGCACGAACTCGCCACTGCCCAAGGCCAAGCCGGCAAGAATCACGCTCGGACCGATCATGCTGGGCAGCGGCACCGGTGGCGGCAGATCGCGCCAGCGCAGCGGAGCGAGCGAGCCGTGGGGAATGACCGAGTCGGGAACGAGTTCGTCAGACATGGCGTGTGGCGCGAAGCGTGAAGGGGCGATGGCGTAGGCGCGAAACCGCAAGCGAGCTGCCGAGCGTGTTGCGGTGGAGACACGGACTACCGGCAGTTGCGGGAGCCCCCTAGAGTACCACGCGGCGGGGCAAAAATCACGACTCTTCCGTGTGCCGTACGATCGCGCCTTCGACGAGATAGATGACCTCTTCGGCCACATTGACCGCCATGTCGGCGAGCCGCTCGATGTGTTTGCTGACCGAATTTAAGGCTAGCCAGATTTCGGCGCTTTGTGGCTCCTGCCGAATCAGTTCCAAGGTCCGACGCTGAAACTCGCGCCGCATCACGTCGACCTCGTCGTCATCACGACGAACCGCATGCGCCATCGTCACGTCGAGATGCACAAACGAATCGAGTGCGCGTTTCATCATGGCTTGAGCCCGTGACGCGGCCGGCCGTAGATCGCTGACCATGTCTTGCGGCGCAACTTCGGACAACAGCACGACCCGTTTGGCAATGTTGCGCGAGAGATCGCCCATGCGTTCGAGATCGTTGTTGATCTTGAGCACCGCGACGACAAACCGCAGATCGGTGGCCACGACCGGCTGATAGAGCGCGAGTGTCTTCAAGCATTCTTCTTCGCAGTCGACTTCGAGACGATCAATCTCGGCATCGCCCTCGATCACCGAGATTGCCAAATTGCGATCGCGGTTAATGAGCGCCGTGATCGCTTTGGCGAACGCCTCTTCGACATAGGTGCCTACGAGCAGCAGCTTTTGCTTGAGCAGCGTCAGTTGACGAGGAAGATGCTGAGACATGAGGCGTGTGATCGAGAGAGAAGTTTTGAGATTGAGGAACGTAGCGATTGGTGAGTCGGGTTCCGTAGCCGAACTCGCCAGAGTTCGGGAGTCTTTGGACAGAGCCAGCACCCGAACTCTGGCGAGTTCGGCTACGCAATCAGCGAAATGACATGCGATTAACCGAAGCGGCCGGTGATGTAATCCTCGGTCTCTTTCTTGACCGGCTTCTGAAAGATCTGCTTGGTGGGGCCGAACTCGACAATCCGACCTTGATAAAAGAACGCGGTAAAGTCCGAGACCCGGGCGGCCTGTTGCATGTTGTGCGTGACGAGCACGATCGTGAACCGCTCGCGCAGCTCGTGGATCAGATCCTCGATGCGCATCGTGCCGACGGGATCGATGGCCGAGCATGGCTCGTCCATGAGCAGGACCTGCGGCTCGACGGCGATCGAACGAGCGATGCAGAGCCGTTGTTGCTGACCGCCCGAGAGTTCGGTGCCGGGCTTGTGCAGTTTATCGCGTACTTCGTCCCACAGTGCGGCCCCACGAAGCGCTTGTTCGACCCGATCGGCCAACTCGCCGCGCGACAGTTTTTGATGCAGTCGCAACCCATAAGCCACGTTGTCAAACACACTGATCGGAAACGACGTCGGCTTCTGAAAGATCATGCCGACGCGTTTGCGCAGATCGAGCAGATCGACCGATGGGTCGAGGATGTTCTCGCCGTCGAGCAAGATCTCGCCCGTGGCGCGCTGGTCGGGATAGAGTTCAAAAATGCGATTGTAGATCCGGCAGTGGGTGCTCTTACCGCAGCCCGAGGGACCAATGATGGCCGTCACGCGATTGGCGTAGATATCGATTGTGTTTTCAAACAGGGCCTGATGCGAACCGTAGAAAAAGCTGAGATTGCGAACCGCAACCTTGACCTCGACCGGGCGCGTATCGGTGGCGCGCTGGTGCGTTTCGGGAGGTCGCGACAGCAGCGGCGTATTGGGTTCGGACACGAGCAGTTACCGTCGGACGAGAGGTGAGGGCCTGTGCATTATAGTAGAACCGCGAGTCTCGGGCTCGCCAAGTTAAGCTTTTATGAGCGGAACGGCAAACGACGCCTCGACAGGGAGTTGAATCGAAAACGTGCTCCCTTTGCCGGGCGTGCTTTCGACCGTGACTTTGCCATGATGGACATTGACGATGTGCTTGACAATCGAGAGCCCGAGTCCGGTGCCGCCCAGCTTGCGACTGCGAGCCCGATCGACGCGGTAGAAACGCTCAAAAACCCGGGGCAGATGCTCGGGCGGAATGCCGCAACCCTGGTCACGCACGGCGATCACCACCGACCGCGGCGTCGTCTGCACCTGGACATCGATCCGGCCACCCTCGTCACTGTATTTGATGGCGTTGTCGAGCAGATTGAGCACGGCTTGAATCAACAGCGGCGCGTTGCAGCGAATCCGCTGCTGGTCGGGGCACTCGACGGCAATGGTAATCGCGCGCTCGTCGGCCCGGGGCTGGCAATCGCTGATGGCGCTGCGCAACACATCCTGCAACAGCGTCGACTCGAGCGCGATGTCATCGGCCCCTTCGCTCTGTTCGATGCGCGACAGGCTGAGCAGATCGTCGATGATTGAGTGCAGACGCTCACTCTGACGGGCGATGATGCGGCAAAACCGCTCGGCATCGTCGCGATTGTCGAGTGCGCCGTCGAGCAGTGTCTCGGCAAAGCCCTTGATCGATGCGATCGGCGTCTTGAGTTCGTGCGACACGTTGGCGACAAAATCGCGACGCACGTTTTCCAAGCGGCGGTAGTCGGTCACATCGTTGACGACGATCACCGCGCCGAGCGTCTCGCCTTGCGAATCACGCAGCGCCGTGCCGTGCGCCTGCCAGACGCGCTCTTGATCGCCGAGCATCTTGATATCGCCCGAGATGGGATCATCGCTGGCCAAGGC
>JAEUIL010000877.1 GCA_016794255.1 Planctomycetaceae bacterium
AGCAAGTCGAGATGTACGCCACGCCGCGCGATTCGTCGGGCGTGACGCTGATGATGCCGTGATGCGGCACCGTGATGGGATAGACTTTCGTCTCGCCGGTCGTGGGATCGAAGACCAGCGGATATCCGCCGGGATAATCGGTGAACTTCTCACCGAGCTTCGGATCGGGATAGCCTTGCTTGGTGCCAAAGTAGATCTTGCCGCTCGCGCCGAGATTGTTGCGTGTATGGATCTTGGCCTGTGCGGCGAAGCCTTTGGCCGTGGAGCCAATCGCTTGCATGCAGTCGACGACCACGCGCATCTGTTGCGTGGCGGGATCGTACTCGACGAGATACGCGTTCTCGCCGTACTTGGCAGTCCCGATGTAGAGCTTGCCGTTCTTCCCCTCGATGATCGAAAAATAGCCGCTCCCCTGGTTGGTCAGATGCTTGGGTAACGCTCGGGCCGTGGCGTAGATATACGGTTGCTCGGGCGATTGCGCGAGGGCCGTTGTGCTCGCCATCAGTCCGATGAGCCCCGACAAAGCAGCAATCCGATAGCGGCGCAAGGACATGCGAGGCTCCTTCAAACGAAAGCGAGGCGGGGAATCCTCGGGAACGAGGATCCGTGTCGGGAGGGAAACGGGGCGAGCTACGCGATACTGTAGGGTGCGGCGCGGCGGATGTCACGCTGCAAACTTGGCTCGGGGTCTGGTCCGTCTAACCCTGCATGCGATTGCGATAGCGGGCACTCACACGATCGAGCAGCGCTCGATCTTCGGGCGAGAGATTCTGCAGCCCGTGCTCTTGAAGTCGCGCCAGCACGTCGTCCATCAGCCGTTCTTCGTCCGCTTCGATTTGAGCCTGTCGCACGCGCCGAGCTTCGCGGCGTGCTTCGAGCCAACGCCGCAAGGGACTGGTCAGCGTCTCGGTTTCGGTCGCCTGACGTCGTTCGAGACTCGTGTAACCTTGCGAGAAGTCGTAGCCCAAGAAGCCGTCGTCGGGATCGTGATCTTGCAGGCGCTGCGCCTCTTGCTTGGCACTGAAGAACAAGAACACGCCGAAAACTGCGAGCGGCAACGGAGCGAAGCGGTGCTCCTCACGCACGAGCCACGCCACGATCCACAGCGCGACGGCGGTTAATTTCGCGGCCCGAACGACATGCAGCACGGCGGTTCGATAACCGAGATAGGGCCACAGCAGAGCGCGGAGTGCGCGACCGCCGTCGAGCGGAAACGCGGGCAAGAGATTGACCATCGCCAACCACCAGTTGATCCAAAACACCAGCCGCAAGCTGACGACCCAGGTGAAACCGTTCTCGGGCCAGGGCGCGACCAACGGATTGAGCAGCCGCACCACGTTGCTCCAGCCGTCGAGTTGCACGACCAATAGGGGCAACGTCAGCGAACAGATCACGAGGTTGACCAGCGGACCCGCGAGGGAGGTCGACAACTCTTGGTCGGGGTCTTGCGAGACGTTGACGTGCGTCAAGCCACCGAACGGCCACAACAGCACCTGATCGGCATGTCCCCCGCTGCGCCAAGCGGCCCAACAGTGTCCGGCCTCGTGGAGCATCACACTGGCAAACAAGGCACCGATCGCGGCCAGCCCGAACCAAAACGATTCGCTGTCGGTCTGGAACAACACCATCGCCATCAACAGCACGAAAAAGACGTGCAGTCGGACCGCGACGCCGAACCAACGGCCCAGCGAAATGTTCCAGGAAAGAATGTCGCGCATGGAAGCAAACGGGCGACCGAGCAACGAGCTCGTGGTGACGGTGGGACAGCCAATAGCGTACAATCTATCGTACCAAGCGAAGGCCCGATCGAGCAAATTCTTCCCCGGAGAAACTCCCATGCCTGAGGGCGAACTTCTGTTCGAGTCCCGCCGTTTCCGTGTGATTCGGCAGCGACACCGTACCCCGGATGGGGTTGAGCACGTTCGCGACACGGTCCAGCACCCGGGTGCCGTGACCATTATCCCGATGGTCGACGCCGAGCATGTCTGCCTGATTCGCAACTACCGGGTGGCCGTCGATCAGTATTTAGTCGAGTTGCCCGCCGGCACGTTGGAACCGAATGAGCCGCCCGAGCTCACCGCCGCGCGGGAACTTGAGGAAGAA
>JAEUIL010000888.1 GCA_016794255.1 Planctomycetaceae bacterium
CAATCGGTGGCGTGCGTCACATCGACGGCAATGCCAACTTGAGCGTCGACCGTGAACGAACTCGTCTGAGCGCCGCGTAGGCCGATCTCTTCTTGCACGGTGCTCACGGCAAAGAGCCCGCACTCGACACCGCGTTGGCCGGCCCGACGAAACGCTTCGAGCACGACCCACAAGCCGCACTTGTCGTCCATGCCTGGTGCGATCGAAAGTTGATTGCGGAGCGGCTGATAGCCCAACTCGAGCGTCACCGGATCGCCAATACGAATCTGCTTGGCAGCGTCTTCCTTGTCCTTGGCACCGATGTCGATCCACAGGTCCTTCATCTTCGGCACTTGCTTGCGTTCTTCATCGGTCAGCAGGTGAATAGCCTTGCGCGCGATCACACCTTGCACCGGGCCTGATGAAGTCCAGATGGTCATGCGTTGACCGAGCAGCACTTGAATGTCCCAACCACCGATGCCCGCGGCATAGATGAACCCGTCGCCGTCGATATGTTGGACGATGAGCCCGATCTGATCGCAATGCCCGGCCAGCATGACCCGCAAGGGGGCATCGGGATTTTTGGCGATGATCACGTTGCCATGCAGATCAGTCGTGACGCGATCGGCACAGTCGGCCATCACTTCGCGGACGACGTTCTGAATCGGTCGTTCAAAGCCCGAGGGGCTGGGAGTAAGGAGCAGGCGTTTGAGCAGGTCGTGAGCGCGATCGTCCATGAATGAGAACTCGAATTGAAAGAAGAGTGAAGGCGTGTCGAACGCGTGAACTTACCAAGCGGTCCAGCCGCCGTCGACGAGCAGGTTCTGACCGGTGAGGTAACTACCGGCGTCGCTGGCGAGCAAGATGAGCGCCCCTTTCAACTCGTGCGGCAGGCCCATGCGTTGCAGCGGCGTTTTGGTCACCAGCCGACGTTCCATCTCGGCAGGAATCCCGTTCGGAATCGGAAACGGGCCGGGGCTCAGACAGTTGACCCGTACGCCGTCAGCAGCCCAGTACACGGCCAAGTGTCGGGTTAGGTGTACCGTACCACCCTTGAGCGCGTGATACTGCACAGCGCTCGCGATGCTCACGCCGGCATACGCGTCGGGATACGAACCTACCACGCCGTACATCGAGCCGATCATCACGATGCTCGCCGGCGCGGTGCGGCTCAGGGCGTGGTCGCGCATCTGCCGGGCCAACATGAAGTAGGCCGTGTTGTTGCGCAAATGCTCGTCGAACTCGCCCGCGGTGACATTCGTCCAATCGTGAGCGGCCGAAGCTCGGGTCACGGCGTTGTTCACCAGCACGTCGAGCCCGCCGGTCAGCCGCACCGCTTCGTCAAAGCCGGCTTGGCGCGACGCTTCATCGACATGATCGAGCGCGACGCCGTAATGCGATTGCTCGAAGGGACGCGGCAGGGTCTCGGCAAACGCCTGAGCTTTGGCTTGGGTCCGACTGGCGACGACGACGCTCGCGCCGGCCTCGGCCAACGCCCGGCTCATGGCCGAACCGAGATGCCCCGACCCGCCGGTGATCAGAGCTGACCGGCCACGGAGGCTAAAGAGTTCGGCAATCGTCGGTTCACGGTCGGGTAGTTGAGGCATGGCAGGGGCGGTGGAGAGTAGGCGGTAGACAGTAGACAGAGGGCTGTGAGCGGGAGTGGGCAGACGTGGGACGGCGGTTCTATAGAGTATTCAGGCGGGTACGTCAGTTTGGCCGGGCCGAAATGGAGCGTCAAGCAACCTTGGTCGAGTCCCGCGGTCCGCCGTGATCGCAGTAGGAACAAAAGGAATGCTCCGGCCATAAATTTCTCCCCTTTTCAGAATCCCGGGAACTGCCGATACTGTGGACCTCGCCAGCGGTGCCTATCCCACGGCATCGCCATGTCGCACCCCCGATGTAACACGTACGGAGTATCTCGATCGTGACGCATGCCAAGATTCTTTTTTGGTTCGCCGCATTAGTGCTGTTCTCAGCAATGCCGGCGTTTGCGAGTGAGGCCGACCTGGCCATTCCCGACCTCGACAAGCACGGCTCATTCACGATCGCCGGATCTACGATCAGCGCGGGCAAGTTGTTGCTCTACGGCTCGTTCGTGATCTGCGGCACGCTCGGCATCAGTCTTTATCTGCGATCCCAGATTAAACGTCTGCCTGCTCACAAGAGCATGCTCGATGTGGCCGAGATCATCTTTCAGACTTGCAAGACTTATTTGATCCAGCAAGGCAAGTTCTTGGCCATGCTGTTTGTCCTCATCGGCGCGGCCATGACGTATTACTTCATGGCGCTGCTCGGCAAGCCGGTCGACGTCGTGATCAAAGTCTTGGCCTTTTCGATCGTCGGTATCGTCGGTTCGTACTGGGTCGCGTGGTACGGCATCCGCGTTAATACCTACGCCAATGCTCGCACGGCGTTCGCATCGCTGCGGGGCGAGCCGTGGGATGTCGTCAACATTCCGCTCCGCGCGGGCATGTCGATCGGTCTGTTCTTGATTTCGCTCGAACTGATCATGATGGTCATCATCTTGTTGGCCGTCCCGCGCGAGATCGTCGGCCTGTGCTTCCTGGGCTTCGCCATTGGCGAATCGCTCGGTGCTTCGGCGCTCCGCATCGCTGGCGGTATCTTCACCAAGATCGCCGACATCGGCTCGGACTTGATGAAGATCGTGTTCAACGTCAAAGAAGACGATCCTCGTAACCCAGGCGTGATTGCCGACTGCACGGGCGACAACGCCGGTGACTCGGTTGGTCCGACGGCCGACGGGTTCGAAACCTACGGCGTGACGGGCGTCGCGCTCATCACGTTCATCACGCTCGCCATTCCGGTCGAACAAGCCGACCTGCAAGCCAAGCTGATCGTGTGGCTGTTCGCCATGCGGTTCCTCATGGACTTCATGTCGGGCCTGTCGTACTTCGTCAACCAAGGCATTTCCGAAGCGAAGTACAAGGGCCTGAAGGAATTCGATTTCGAAGAACCGCTCACCCGGCTGATTTGGATCGCGTCGATCCTGTGCATCAGCACGTCGTACGGCATGACCTGGTTGTTGCTGCAAGACATTGTCGTCAACGGCAACGCGATGCCGGACCTGTGGTGGCAACTCGCCTCGATCATTAGCTGCGGCACGCTCGCGGCGGTGCTCATTCCCGAGTTCACCAAGGTCTTTACTAGTTCGCACAGCAAGCACGTGCACGAGATCGTCACTGCCAGCAAAGAAGGTGGTGCTTCGCTCACGATTCTCTCGGGCCTCGTCGCCGGTAACTTCAGCGCTTTCTGGAAGGGCCTTCTGATTGCGGGCCTCATGGCCGTCGCATACTTCGTCAGCATGATGGGCCTTGACGATGTCATGCGGGTCACGCTGCCGAGCCTGAACGGTCATCCCGGCATGGTCATCGAAGGTGGCTCGATCTTCGCCTTCGGCCTCGTCGCCTTCGGCTTCTTGTGCATGGGCCCGGTCAACATCGCCGTCGATAGCTACGGTCCGGTGACCGACAACGCCCAATCGGTGTTCGAGTTGGCCCAAACCGAGCACATCAAGGGAATCAAGGAAGAGATCAAGCGTGACTTCGGTTTCGAGCCCGACTTCGAACGTGGCAAGCACTATCTCGAAGCCAACGACTCGGCCGGCAACACGTTCAAGGCGACGGCCAAACCGGTGCTCATCGGCACGGCGGTCGTCGGCGCGACGACGATGATCTTCGCGATCATCCTGCTGCTGGGCCGGGCGGGCATGCTGCAA
>JAEUIL010000907.1 GCA_016794255.1 Planctomycetaceae bacterium
CCAGCCGACAGCCCGCGTCTCGTTGATCCAGAAGCGTCGTGCTGCGACGAGCAAACCCACGGCGGTGATGATTTGTGTCAATTGCCAAACATGGAACCCGAGCCAAGTCGTCGGTTGGGCCGCGCTCACGTTCAAAGCCAGCAACAACCCCGTAGCGAGCGCCGCGCAGGTGACCGCGCTCAAGTGCAGTGACCGCCGCAATACCCAGCCGGGCCAGATCCCAACCACCGCCGTGATCGCCAACGCGCACCACATCAACGGTCCCGCCGCGCTCAACACGTTTGCCGGGGGCACGGGATCGAACCACAGCCTCACGCCGAGCAGGACCACGCTGCTGCCGAGACTCGCGACTGTCAGCCACTTCTGTGCCAACCACGGTCCCGGTAGCACGGGCGACTGCACGTTCCGTTGCCGCCACGTGCGTCGCAACCAGACGAACCAGCCGAGCGCGAACACGCCACCGACCAGAGCGTTGAGTTGCCATACTTCGTAGAACTGCAACACCTCGTCACGACCGATCCGGCCAGGCCACAGCTGATACGCGAGCGTCGCTAGGCCATGCAGCACGCAACCGGCGGCCAACGCGTGACCAGCGACCCGATCGCGAATCGCCATCGCCACCAAGGCGCCGACCAAAACGGCCAGCGGAATCAAGTGCGACGCCGCGAGTCCGATGCGAGCAAAGAACGTATCCGCCGCGACACTCTGCGTGGCCGACGCAGTCAACAGACCGAGCAGCAGCATGCCCGAGATGAGCACGATCGGGGTGCCGCCGAGCGCTAGAATCGCTTCACGGCCAATCGCAACCGCCCGGGGAGAGCGTAGTTCGTCAACGGGCCAACCCAGCCGCGCCGTGAGTGGCACGAGCGAATCGCGATACAGATGAACGATGGTCGCCACGATCAAGAATCCGCCGCAGCTCCAACGGAGAGCCGAGGCCGTGGCCCCGACCCCCTCGGCGGCCACGAGCGGACAGATCAACCACAGCACACCCACGCCCGCCACGGCGAGCCAGGCACGAAACCCTTCGGTCAACCGCATCGCGAGCAGCGTGAGACCCGCGAGCCAGAAAAGCCATGCGCCCGTGCCGCGAGCATGAGCATAAGATCGCTCGAACCAGTCGGCCATGCCGAGCGAGGTCTTCGCATCGATCGTCGACACCTCACGCAGCGTCCCCGGAGCGACGGCGTACAGACTCAAGAGCGCGAGCAAGACAAGCGTCGCCGCATTGACGATCCGATCGACCGTGGCGAACTCGGGAGTGATGACTTGCAGCGACTCGACCTGCGGCGCGAAGCGTCTCACGGCATGACGTGCGAGCACCCACGCGATGCCCAACCCGGCGAGCGCGATCCCGTACGTCTGCAAACTCCATGGGTCGAGCACGTTCCGGCCGACCTCGATGAACCACGGCCGACCCTCGATCCACCGTGTCGCAGCAAGCAGCAAGCTGACGGTGAGCGCCCCTTGAAACGCGGCGAACTGAAAGTCACTGCGCTGCGTGAACGCGCCGAGAGCCCAAATGGCGGCGAGCACGAGCGGATACACGAGCAGTGCCGAAGCGTGTTCCGCCGCGATCATCAGGCCGACCAAGTGCGCTGCGGCGACGACCGACACGACCAGCGACGAGTGTTCCAGCGGACACGCGACGCTCGCACGCAACTCGACGGATCGACGGGCGATGCTACCGGCTACGATCGTAAGTCCCGCGTGGATCAACAGCGCCATGAGCCATGGATACTGCCAGTCGAGCGACTCGGCGAAGTGAACGATGGTCTGGATCACGCCGGCGAGCAGGATCGCCGAACCGGCCACGGTCAACTCGGTGCGACGGACCGCGCAGCTGGCGGCGACAGCGCCGAGACCATAGATCAAGTACACGGCCCAGGCACCGCCATCGTCGACCTGACCGAGTCCGCGTAGAGTGACGAGCGCCAGACTCGCAACTGCGGCGACACCCGCGATCGCGCCATAACATTGGGCTTCGACCAGACGTTGACTCCGGTGCCAGATGCCTGCGCCAAGACCGAGGATCGCGACCAACGGAACCAGCGCCGCACCATTGCCGGGCGCGAGCAGAGCGTCGACCACCACTTGGCCATTTTGTTCGCGCCAACCGATCAAGCCCCGCACCACAAGCATGGTGAAGGCGTAACCGACGGCCAACGCGCCAGCGGCGAGCACATGTCCCACGGGCAGGTCGAAACGCCACGCGGCCAGCGAGATCAGCGCGAAGTCGATCAACGCCACGGCCACGATCGAGGCCGGGGCGGGCCACGCGAGCACGATCGCACCCACGCTGAGGATTGCACCCAGCGCGGCGATGGCCGTCCCGGCGGTTCGCCAACCGGTGAGCGACGCGTCGTTCACTTTCTGCCACACGATCAAACCGGTGAGCAAGCTGGGCCAACCGATGAGCGGCAACAGCGGCGCGAGCTGGCCGAAGTTATGTTCGAGATGATCGGTACGCACCGTGAGCAAGCCGAGCGCGAGCAGCATGGCGAACGTCGCCAGGCCCAAGAGCTTGAAACGCGACACGATCTCGTCGAGCGTGAGCTCTGGCAGTTTCATGCCGCGCCACGCGGTGGCGGTCAACGGCACGACGTAGATCAACGCGGGCACTAGCGCGACGCCCCACAACGTGCCGAGGCTGATCTCCGGCGTGGCGACGCGACGGATA
>JAEUIL010000918.1 GCA_016794255.1 Planctomycetaceae bacterium
ACCTTGCTCATCACCGTGTGAACCTCGAACACCTCGCCGAGCCAGCCTTGCTGCAAGAACTCGCGTAGGAGCACCAGCGCCGGGTTATAGCGAAACATGTAGCCCATCTGCGTGAGCAAATTTTTGGCTTTCGCTTGCTCAAGAATCTGGCGATAGTGCGTGAGCGACTCGCCGGCCGGTTTGTCGAGATGGATGTGCTTGCCCGCGGCGATGCACACCTCGGCGTTGGCGAGCGAATCGCGCACGTGAGTTTCGACCAGCACCGCTTGCAGACCGGGGGTGTTGAGTAGCGCATCGCGCGTGAGCCACGGCAGATCGGCATACACGGGCTGCTTGCCGGCCGTATCGCGCAGCTTCTCGTCGGGCTCGACGATTCCCACGACCTCGTAGTCGGGGCTGCGTCGGTATGCAGCGAGCTTGCTGGCATGCGCGTGACCCACGCCGATTTGCCCGATCTTGATCCGCCGCGCTCCATCGTTCGGCGCAAAGCCATAGACCCGGGGGATCGCCACTCCCGCGAGCGCCGCGCCTCCGAGGGCAAGCACGTGACGACGCCCAAGTTTTCGTGGGCTGCTTGGCAATTGGTTCATGAGCGATGACTCACCGAAAGGAGGGCGCGGCGGAAGCGAAACTCTGGGGAAGGTTACGTGATGTGCGCCCCTTGCGTCTCGACGTAAACCGCGTAGAGCGATTGGCTCGCCGTCATGAACAGCCGATTGCGCTTCGGGCCACCAAAGCAGACGTTGCTGCAAATCTCGGGAAGCAAAATCTGCCCGATTCGCACGCCATCGGGCGAGAAGATATGCACGCCGTCATAACCTTCGCCGACCCAACCGGCACTTGCCCAAACATTGCCATCGACATCGGCTCGAATGCCATCGGCAAAGCCCGCCTTGCCGTTGAGTTCCATCGACACGAACTCGCGACCGTTCGAGACCTTCTTGTCGTCGACGATATCCCAGACCTTGATGTTCCGAGGCGCGTTCTCATAATGCGACGCGCCGGTGTCGGCGACGTACAGCTTCTTGTAATCGGGCGAGAAGCACAGTCCGTTGGGTTTAAAAATCTCGTCGGTCAGCTTTTCCATTTGGCCCGTTTTGCCGTCGATGCGGTAGACCGCTTCTTTAATGACCAGATCGCCTTTGTTCCCTTCGTAGTTCATCAAGCTGCCGTAGCCCGGGTCGGTGAACCAGATGCTACCGTCGGGATGCACGATCGCGTCGTTGGGTGCATTGAGCGGCTTGCCCTGCCACTCGCTGGCAAGCACGGTGACTTTGCCCGAGTGTTCGTATCGCACCACCTTGCGGGTCCCGTGTTGGCACGAGATCTGCCGACCTTCGTTGTCAAACGTGTTGCCGTTGCTGTGGCCCGCGGGATTGCGGAAGGTGCTGATGTGCCCGTCTTCGTTCAGATAGCGAAGCTGCACGTTGTTCGGAATATCGCTCCAGAGCAAGTAGCGACCGACGCCGTTCCACGCCGGTCCCTCGGCCCACAGCATGCCGGTATGCAGTCGTTGGATCGGCGTGTTGCCGAGCTTGTACTTCGCAAACCGCTTGTCGAGCACCACGATGTCGGGATCCGGGTAACGCACCGGCTGAGCGTTGGGACCGTAGTCCCGTGCGAGCGCTGAGCCGGCGACGGTGGCGAGCGCGGCACCGAGCATTTGACGGCGCGAGAACGGAGTGGCGGAAGTGGTGTCGGCCATGATGCGTGGCTCCTGCAGGGCGTGTGATTTCGGCAAAGGTTGCCCCACCATAACACACCCATCGCCGCACGCAACCGGCACGAACTTGGGGCACGCGTCTCGAGTGCCTCGGGCATCCAGCACGCTCGGGCCTGACGCGCCGACTGACCGCTGCGGAAGCTCGGCACCAACCGGATGACGGAGCCTGCAAAAGGGCTTGCCGCGTGCCCAACAAATGTTCGACATGCTTTGAACCGCAAGCTACGATGATCGCCGTGAATCTCACTCACCGGCTAGCTCGCGACGCATGGCTCATTTTTCGCCCTGGATCGATGGATCGATCGTCGGACTCTAACTGCTCGTCACGATGGCAGCAGGCATCTGGGTGCGCAAGTATGTCGGCAAAGTTGAGCACTTTCTGGTCGCCGGTCGCGAGATGGATGTGTTTCTCGGCATTGCGTCGTTGGCGGCGACCGAGTTCGGCATTGTCACCTGCATGTACACCGCCGAGGCGGGCTACAAGTATGGTTTCGCGGGAGCCACGCCTGGCATCTGTCAAGCGATCGCACTGTTCGTCATTGGCGTGACAGGCTTTTGCATCAAACCGCTACGCGACTCGGGCGTGTTCACCATTCCTGAATTGCTCGAACGTCGTTTCGGGCCGCGAGTCCGGTGGGCGTCGGGACTCGTGATCGTGCTCGGCGGTTTGCTCAACATGGGCGTGTTCCTGCGCATCGGGGGCGAGTTTCTGATTCTGGTCGCGGGACTCGGCGGCGATACGTTTCCACTCGAGTGGATGATGACCGTGCTGCTCGTGATGGTCGCCGTCTACACGATCCTCGGCGGTATGCTGAGCGTGTTGGTCACCGATTTCTTGCAGTTCGTCGTCATGAGCGTGGGCCTGATTGCGGTGACGTTGTTGATTCTCTTTCAAATCGGCTGGAGCGAATTGGCCGCCACCGTGCATGCGAAACACGGGCCCGGCGGGTTCAATCCGTTCATTCATGCCGAACTCGGTTGGCCTTACGTCCTGTTTCAAATGTGTGTCACCACCGCCGCGACACTCACGTGGCAAACGAGCATCGCCCGGGTGTTGGCAGCCAAAGACACACAGACCGGCCGACAGATTTACACACGCACGAGCTTTTTCTTCGTCTGCCGATTTCTGATCCCGGGCATCTGGGGTATCGCGGCGCTGGCAATACTCGCGCCCGAGGCTACGCCCAGCAATGCCCTGCATGCGATGCCGACCTTCTTGAGTCAGTTCGTGCCGGTGGGGCTCATGGGATTGTTGATCGCGGCGATGCTGGCTGCCGACATGTCCACCGACTCGTCGTACATGCTCACCTGGAGCAGCGTGATCTACAACGATCTGCTCGCTCCGTGGCATCGAGGCCGGTGGAACGATCGTGTCGGTCTGCTCTGCAATCGGCTGATTGTCGCCGCCATCGGGCTGTTCCTGCTAGTGTACGGACTGTGGTATCCGCTCGAAGGTAATGTTTGGGATTATCTCGCCGTCACGGGCACGATCTATCTGGCCAGCATGTCGACGCTGCTCATTGCGTGTTGCTATTGGCAACAGGCCAACGATTGGGGCGCGTTCGCCGCTATCATCACCGGCGCTACCATTCCCAGTGCCTATCTCGTGGCCCAGCATTTCGCGGCGACGCAGACTTGGGCCAAGCAAGTGGGACCGTACTACTCGGGAATCGCCGCCTACGCGCTGACCGCCGTGGCGATGGTGGTCGGTTCGCTCTTGAAGTATTTCTTTCGCCCGCGCTTGACAGAGGTGGCATGATGACGTGGCCCGAACGATTTTGGTGGGTCGTCACGTGGGCGAGCGTGGCGTGGTACCTGACCGTGACGGTCTACGTGTCTATTCGCGGTGGCTGGGACATTCGCCGCATGCTCGAGCGTTTGGACGAGCAAAACCGAAACTGAACCGCATTGTCTTGATCCTTGGGAGGCTGCTCATGACGTTAATCCGACGTCGCAAATTTCTTAGCGTTGGTCTCGCTCTCGGCGGACTCGGTGTGTGCGGCGCTCTCGCTGGTCGCAACGGAGCGACGCCGCTCGTCGAAACACGTCGTCGCAGTCGGGCGCTCGGCACCGAGATGGAGATCGTCGTGCGGCACACGTCGACCACGGCCGGTGAGCGCGCCATTGACGCCGCCTTCGCCGCGATCGACGAGGTCGAACGCCT
>JAEUIL010000946.1 GCA_016794255.1 Planctomycetaceae bacterium
ACACGTTGTGGTTTCAGTTGTTAGCGCAGCCCCGCCGCAAGCTAACGCCCCCGGCCGTGAGCGACCGCTGCCCGGCAACGACTTGATAGCATGCGGAGATGTGTGCCATGTCCGCGTCTGCGTGGACATGCGTTTTCACCGGAAAACATGCCTACGCGGACGTAGGCATGGCACACGATTGAGCCGAAATACAGCACGACTGCCCGCTAAACGCGAATCGCCAGCGGAGCCGCACTTCGCTAGAATACCGCAGCTAGATTTGCTCGACCCCCGGTGGTCGAATCTCACCCCGGAAAAAGACACCATGGATGATCGCAACGGCGACAAGCCGAACGGTTCGCGTCCCTCGAATAGCTCGCGCCCCAGCAACCTGCCTCTGGTCTTGATCGGCGTCATGATCCTGTCGTGGGTCGTGTTTCTGTCCTACTACTCGAGCCAAGTCAAGCCGATGAAGATCGGCCTGTTTCTCGACCTGCTGCGCGACAATCACGTCGCCGAGGCCAAGATCGACGGTTACTCGGTCGTGGGCAAATTGAAGCCCGGCGTGAAAGTGACGGGCGACGAGGTCGAAGTCGACCCCAAAGCCACCGACAGCGCCCCACAGCAAGAGTTCCGCACCTATTACGTTCCTCACGAAGGGAGCGATCTCCAAAAGCAACTGTACGACAAGCTCGGCGCGAAGCTCGAAGCCTCGCTGCCCAACGACGGCACCGCGGCGGTGATGATGGTCTATATCATCGTCACGATCTTGTTCTTCGTCGGGATGTGGATGATGTTCCGCCGCGCCCGGGATCAATTCATGGGGGGCGGCTTCTTGACCGGCTTCGGCAAAAGTCCGGCCAAGCGTTACGACGTCGGCCAAGGCAAGCGGATCACGTTCGCCGATGTCGCCGGGCTCGAGCAGGTCAAAGGCGACTTGACCGAAGTGGTCGAGTTTCTCCGCAGTCCCGAGCGATTTCACAAACTCGGCGCTCGCATCCCGAAAGGGACCCTGCTAATGGGACCGCCGGGGACGGGCAAGACGTTGCTGGCGAAAGCAATCGCCGGCGAGGCGGGCGTGCCGTTCTTCTCGATCAATGGTTCCGAGTTCATTCAGATGTTCGTCGGCGTCGGCGCGAGTCGAGTGCGCGACATGTTCAAGACCGCCAAGGACGCGGCTCCGTGCATTCTGTTCATCGACGAAATTGACGCCGTGGGACGTGTCCGCGGCGCGGGTCTCGGCGGCGGTCACGACGAGCGCGAACAGACGCTCAATCAAA
This sequence comes from Planctomycetaceae bacterium, assembly GCA_016794255.1. Classification (GTDB taxonomy): domain Bacteria; phylum Planctomycetota; class Planctomycetia; order Pirellulales; family PNKZ01; genus JAEUIL01. Next base: position 1,260 of record JAEUIL010000946.1, read on the forward strand.
TTCTGAGCGAGATGGATGGCTTCACGCCGACCGAGGCGGTCATCGTGTTGGCCGCGACCAATCGGCCCGACGTGCTCGACCCGGCGCTGTTGCGTCCCGGTCGGTTCGATCGTCATATCACCGTCGATCGCCCGAACCTCAAAGGTCGCGAGATGATCTTCAAGGTGCACGTGCGCGACGTGCCGCTGGCCGACGACGTCGACCTGCATCGCATGGCCGCCAGCACCGTGGGTCTGACCGGCGCCGACATTCGCAACTTGGTCAACGAAGCCGCGATTTGGGCCACCCGGCAAGGCAAGACGAAGGTCGATAACTCGGACTTCGAGATCGCACGGGACAAGGTGCTGATGGGTCCCAAACGAGACGAAGTGCTCAGCGGCAAAGAGAAAGAGATGACCGCCTATCACGAGGCGGGCCATGCCCTGCTCGCGTGGCTGTTGCCCGGGGCGGATCGTGTTCATAAGGTGACCGTCGTGCCGCGGGGGCGAGCGCTCGGCGTGACGCAATTGCTGCCCGAGGAAGATCGGCTCAACATCGCCGAGACCGAACTGCATGCCCGGCTGGCGTTCATGCTGGGGGGCCGAGCCGCCGAGAAGCTCGTGTTTGGCGAGTACAGCGCGGGCGCCGAGGACGATCTGAAACGCGCCACGCAACTGGCACGGCGAATGGTCACGCATTGGGGCATGAGCGAACGCGTCGGTCCGGTGGCCTTTCGCACCAGCGAGGAGCATCCGTTTCTGGGTCGCGAGATTTCCGAGCAGCGCGAGTTCAGCGAGCACACCGCCCGGGTGATCGACGAAGAAGTGACCGGCATTCTGCACAAGGCAGCCGATCGCGCCACGTCGGTGCTCAAGGAGAATCGCGCCAAGCTCGACAAGATTTCCGTCGCGCTCGTGGAACGCGAGATCATCGACGACACCGACATCGAAGCGCTGATTGGTCCGCCGATCGAGCGTGCCGAGCGGAACGTGAAGCTGGCGTGAACAGCCGGTGCTGGTGGGGCGATCCCTGCCCTGCGAGCATTATCGCTTTCCTGAACAACTACTTCAGCAACTGCTGACTGCGCAGCCAACGCAGACACAGGCCCGTCCACGTGGCGGGAAGTTTGTCGGTCTTGCGGACGCCGAAATCGTGCTCGCCCGTGGCGTAGATGTGCATCTCGACGGGAACGCGGGCTCGTTTCAGGGCGAGGTACATAAACACGCTGTGCTCGGGCGTGCTGATGCTGTCGTCGGTGGTGTGAGCCAGAAAGATCGGCGGCGTCTGGGCAGGAACGGTGATGCCAACAGAGGTTGTGTCCTGCTCCTTGTGCTTGAGATAGCCCGAGTAACAGAGCACGGCGAAGTCGGGCCGGCAACTCACGGTGTCGACCGCGTCAATGGGCTCGTAAGTCCGCTGCTCGAATCGCGTGGCAGTCGCCAGCGACAGATGACCGCCGGCCGAGAAGCCAACCATGCCGATGCGGCCCGGATCGATGCCCCATTCTTTCGCCCGGCTGCGAACCAGGCTGACTGCCCGTTGCGCGTCGAGTAGCGGACCAAGCGGCGGTTCCCCTTTCACGTCACCCGGCCGCCGCGGACAACGGTACTTCAGAATGATGCCGGTCAGGCCGTGTTCGTTGAGCCACGCCGCGACCTCTTCGCCTTCCAGTTCCCAGAACAAATTGTGATACCCGCCGCCGGGACAAATGATCATCGCCGTGCCGGTGTTCTTGTCGGCCGGAGGCGCGTAGATCGTCAGCGTCGGTTCGGTGACATTCGTCACGAGCAGCGTGGGGCCCTTGAGCAGCGGCGAATCGTAGATCCGCGTCGTCTCAGCCGCGGCGAGCCCCACATCGCCCGGCGTCTTGCCCGGCCAGAGTTTCACGACCGTGGGCTCGGTCGCGAATGCCGAGTCACTGATCAGGCAAGCTTGTAACAATGCGAGGCAAGTCACGGAGCGCGACATGATGGATTCGAGCGTGAACACGATTGTGGATGGTTGCCGAGAAAAAGCGTTTGCAAGAAATAGTATCCATCACGCTCCGCGTGATGCAGGAAGCTGCGTTGAACGATCTTTAGTCGAGAACCATTTACGCCGAGCCTGTTCCGGCACGCATCATGCGGAGCGTGATGGATACTCTTTTTGAACACTACGCCGGACGGCCTTCGAGCCCCGTGAGCGTGCCGGTGCTGGAACCGAACTTGTCGGCTTCGATTCCCATTTGTTGCAACATGCTGACGAACAAGTTGCTCAACGGCGGATTCTTGTTCTCGTCAAACGCCAGATGCTGGCCATGCTTGAAGCCGCCGCCCGTGAGCAGCACCGGCATGTTCTTGACCGAGTGCTTCGACGCGTCGGCCAAGTTGCTGCTAAAGAACACGATCGTGCGATCGAGCAGCGACTCGCCTTCTTCGCGGGTGTCGCGCAGTTGCTGGAAGAACGTTCGCAAGGTTTTCATCTTCTCGGTTTCGAGCGCCGTCAGCTGCGCGATCTTGGCCGGGTCTTTGCCGTGATGCGACAGATCGTGATGGCCTTGCGTGACGCCCGGAATCGGTGGGACGCCGCTGGTGCCAAGCAACTGCAACGTGAACAGCCGGCTCGAATCGGTTTGAATCGCCATATGCATCAGGTCAAACCACACCCGCGTCTTGCCGATCAAGTCGGTCGAGTTCATCACGTTCTGCGGCGGCTTGACGTCGACCTTCGGCTTGGGTCGTTTCGACCACGCTTCGTCTTGCGCCAGCCGTTGCTCCAATTCACGCACGCTGGTGAAATACTCATCGAGCTTCTCGCGATCGTTCGTTCCCAGCTTGGGCTGCAAGCGCCGGGCCTGTTCACGCACCGCATCGAGCACGCTCTTGCCATCCTGCAAACGGCGGGCTTGAGCGGCGATCTCGTCCGGTCGACCTTCGAGGAACAACTTGGCAAACGTGCTCGACGGCCACGCGTCGGCCGGCACCGGTGCGCCGCTGCGAGTCCAGCCGAGACCGGTCCCTTCGCACGACAGCGTCAGGCTCGAAAACCGGGTCTCACCCAACAGATGCTCGGCCGCGAGTTGATCGAGCGAGATACTGTTGCGAAAGCCGGCGCGACGCTCGGGATGCGGGGCCGAGGTGAGAAAGCTTTGGTTCGAGTCGTGGCTCGGACCGACGTCCGGATGCGACAAGCCCGAGATGACCGTGAAGTCGTTGCGGAACTCCTTCAAAATCTCGAGATACGGCGAGAGCGTGTAATCGCGGCCGGTCTGCTCGGGAAAGAAGTTCGCCGGATGCACACCCAGCGGCGTGTTGATGCAGACCATACGGCGTTTGACCGACGTGGCCGGTTTATCCGTCGCCCTGGCCAGCGGACGCATCGCATCCAACAGCGGCAAGGCGAGTGCCACGCCAGTGCCACGCAACAGAGTTCGGCGATCGAGAGTCATGCGAAGGGCTCCGAATGGGAGAGGTGGACGAAAGGGAGTGTTTCGTGTTTAGTGTTTGGTGTTTTGGCAAGAATTGCGCAGGAGACTGCTAGCTGGGTTCAGGAGGTTGTGAGTCGTGCGAACTCTTACGACCGATGGATTTCATGTAGGCGTTCAGCTTGGGACCGAGCTGTTCAATCAGCGACTGTATCATGGCGGTCTGCTCGGCGGTTAACAACTGTCGACGATACGCACGGCGGAGCCAGTGTTGCGTCTCCAGCAACGAACCTCGTGCGATACGAATGAAGCGCCGGTTGTCATTGGTGCTAAAGCGTCCACATCCTTCAGCAATATTGGCACCGATGCTATCTGCAGCACGAATAAGCTGTTTCCCAATCGTGTCACGTGGCAAGCCTTGCCATTTCAGAACAATCTCCCAGATCGCGTCCGACAACTCTTCCGCGATACGGTAAACAGCCAAGTTTTGAAAGCGCACGAACGCCATCGAAACACCAAACACCAAACACCAAACACCAAACACTACTTCGACCTAAAGATCTCACTCTGCACCACCGCATGAACCAACGACCGCAAGCCATGCTTCCGCTCGCGCACGTCATTCACGATCTTTTCAATCGCGGGTTGATCGGAGCTCGTCGGCGCGGCGCCGGTCGCGTAAGTCAACAGCTTCGTGGCCAATGATCGCGACAACTGATCGGGGTTCTGCAGCAGGATTTGTTTGAACTGATCGACGTTCGCAAACTTCTGTCCGTCAGGCATCACGTCCGACGGATCGACCGGCTTGCCGATGTGATACGCCATCCGTCGCCCGTCGATCACGACACTCTTGCCGCTGCCGGTCACCCGATATTCATCGCGCCAGCCGCCGATACAGTCGAAGCTTTCGAGCGCGAAGCCCGGCGGATCGATGGTCGAGTGGCAACTGGCACACGCGGGCACCGAGCGATGCTTGGCCAACTGCTCGCGAATGGTCGTCGCGCCGCGGATGTCAGGATCGAGCACCGTCACGTCGGGCGGTGGTGGCGACGGTGGCGTCCCCAAGATTCGGTCCAGAATCCACGCTCCGCGCAACACCGGCGACGTCGTCGTGCCATTGGCCGTCACCTTCAACACGCTCCCCATCGTGAGCACTCCGCCACGATGACTCTCGGGCGGCAACGTCGTGCGACGGAACTCCCAACCGTCGAGACCGGGTATCCCATAATGCTTGCCC
>JAEUIL010000127.1 GCA_016794255.1 Planctomycetaceae bacterium
TTATCCTTCGGTCAAAACATGCAGATGGCGCAGAAGCAGGTGCTCGCGCCGCGCATGATTCAGTCGATGGAAATCTTGCAACTGCCACTGATGGCACTTCAGGAGCGAATCGAGCAGGAACTGCAAGAGAACCCCGTGCTCGAGATGGTCGACAAAGATCCCGACCTGCCCGACGAGCAATTCGAGCGTGAGAACCCCAACGAACGCACGCCCGAAGAACGGGAGTTGATCGTCGACAACGCTCACGAAAACAAAGACGACTTCGAACGCCTGCTGAACCTGAACGCCGAAGAGTTTCCTGACAACTTTGAAGAACGCCCGCGACTGTCTAGCGCTGCGATGGACGACGAGTCCGACCGGCAGCACGATCAGATGGCGAACATGGTCGCGCGGCCGCCAACGTTGCAGGACCATCTCATCGAGCAACTCGGCTGGCAAGAGTTAGAGCAATCGGTACATGAATTGGCCGAGCGGATCATCTACAGTCTCGATAGCAACGGCTATCTATCGACTCCGCTGGAAGAGTTGGCCGATCCAACGACCGGAGCCGAGGGACTCGCGCTGGCCCGCAAGGCGTTGGCTGTGGTGCAGAAGCTCGACCCGGCCGGTGTCGGCGCTCGCGATCTGAAAGAGTGCCTGCTGCTGCAACTCGTACCCGGCATGTACATGTACGAAGAAGTGCTGATTCTCGTGCAGAATCACCTCGAAGATCTCGAGCACAATCGGATGCCGGTGATTCAGAAAAAGACCGGTCTGCCGCTCGATGAGATTCAGGAAGCGCTCGGCGAACTGCGCAAGCTCAAGCCCAAGCCAGGTGCCGACTTCATCGCGGTCCATACTTCGACCGTGACGCCCGACGTGTTTCTGGATGTGGTCGAAGGGGGCCAATATCGCGTGCGGCTCGAAGATGGCGATCTGCCGCATTTGTTCATCAGTCCCACGTATCGCAAGATGCTCGCCAGCGGGCAAGCGACCGAGCAGACCCGCGAGTGGATCAAGCGCAAGCTCAACTCGGCCCAATGGCTCATCGAGTCGATCGAGCAACGTCGCAACACGCTCACCAAGGTGTCGCAAGCCATCGTCGATTTCCAGACCGAGTTCTTGAACAAGGGGCCCGAGTTTATCGAGCCACTCAAGATGCAGCAGGTCGCTGACAAGGTGGGCGTCCACGTCACCACCGTGAGCCGAGCGGTCGACGACAAATGGATCCAAACCCCGCGTGGCATTTTTCCGCTCAGGCGATTCTTTGGTGGCGGCACGGTCTCGGCCGACGGTGAAGAGATCGCCTGGGACGCGGTGCGGATCAAGCTGCAAGAAGTGGTCGACGCCGAAGACAAACACGATCCGCTCAGCGACGATCAACTGGTCGCCGAACTCGCCAAGCACGGCCTGACCGTCGCTCGCCGCACGGTGACCAAGTACCGCAAGGCGATGAACATCCCCAGCTCGCGTCAGCGTCGGACTTGGACGTAACGAATCGAGTGTTGGGTGTTTCGTGTTTGGTGTTTGGAATCACATCAGCACGGGCACCAAACACAAAACACCACACACGAAACACTGCTTTCTACATGAATTGCCCCTTCTGCCGTGTCGACAACGATCGAGTGATCGACTCGCGAGCAAGCGAGGACGGCATGGCGATTCGTCGGCGGCGCGAGTGTCTCGATTGCAAACGCCGCTACACGACGTACGAACGTATCGAAGAACCGGCGATCAAGGTGGTCAAGAAAGATGGCACGCGAGTGCCATTTGAACGGGACAAGATCAAACGAGGTTTGGAAAAGGCCTGTTGGAAACGGCCCGTCAGTGATGAGCAGATCGAAGCGGTCGTCAACGCCGTCGAGAGCGAGTTAGCCGCCAAGTTTGAAACCGAAGTCGAGAGCCGCTGGCTCGGCGAGCTCGTCATGCAGCATCTGCGTAAGCTGGATCAAGTCGCCTTCGTGCGTTTTGCCAGCGTCTATCGCGAATTTAAAGATGTCCGCGACTTTGTCGAAGAACTTGGGCCCATGCTCGGCGACAAAACCGAGCCGACGAAGTAGTTCGTTGCCCAACGCGGATTCAGCCGACGCTTACGACTTGGCGTCGTGCTTGCGGCACCAAGCGATCTTGTCGGCCGTGGTCGTGGGCTTGTCGCCACTGGCAGCGGACTTCGCGGCCGGCGCGGGCTTGGCGACCGGTGCCGGAGCTTCGTCCGCCGGTGGAGCCGCAGGTTTCGCCGGAGCCGCTTTCGCAGCGGGCTTGGGCGCTTCGGCGGGCTTGGCGGCCGGAGCGGCACCCGCACCCGCTTTCGCACGGGCCGCGGCGAGAATGTCGGCCGTCGAGGGCTTGGCTGCCGCAGGAGCCGCTTTCGCCGCCGGAGCGGGTGCCGTGTCCGTCGAAGCGGCGGCGGCTTTGGCACGCGCGGCAGCCAGAATATCGGCCGTAGACTTTTTCGCGCCCGCAGCAGCCGGAGCGGGCGCTGACGGCGCGGCCGCCGGGGCTGGCACCTTGGCCGGAGCGGCTTTCTTGTCGGCCTTCTCTTCCTTCACCGGCTTGGGGAGCGGTTGATCGACGACCTTCAGAAACGTCGGATTGATGTCGTACCACGCGATGTTGTTGTACGCATCGAACTGCACCAGACAGCGGCCACTCATGTTGACCGTCTTCACCATGCCGGTGAGCCCCACGAACCGCGACAACTCCGGCCGTTGGCCGTCGACCACCACGTACTTGTCGGTGTACTGCTGCTTGAGCTTTTCGATCTGGTCGAACATCGGCGCGGAAACTCCGGGCAGAGCTGGCTGTGGGGAGCGGTTGAGACCCGTATTCTCGACAAATTACGGGAGAAGATCAAGCGGCCTGACTACGTGATCCGCGTGCCGCCAGTTGCTCGGATCCGCTGGTTTGCGGCGATTCGTCACTTTGGGGCAGGTACGCCTGCAACAGTTGCCAAGTCCGCTCGGTGGCCCCGAGTTGCTGGGCGACTAACTCCCGGGCGTTCTTTCCCAGCCGCTCACGCTCAGCGGGATCGTCGAGCATTCGTTGGACAAACGCGGTCAACTCGACCGGATCGCGAACCACCTCGGCCCCGTGAGCGTCGAGCAGGAGTTGCACGATGTCGCGGAAGTTCTGCGTGTTGGG
>JAEUIL010000178.1 GCA_016794255.1 Planctomycetaceae bacterium
TGAGTCAGCCAATCGTGAATCTCTTGACGGGCATCGGTGGCGATGCGGCAATTCTCCGGATAATCGCAGTGAGTCGTGCTGTGTAGCCGAACTCGCCAGAGTTCGGGGGCTGTTGGCCGGCGCGCACCTACCGTAGCACTATCGTTTCAGAATAACATGCCGCGCCGGTTCCGCGAGTAGTTTTTGGGCGTAATTTCTGATGACGGGCGGGACCGCGGACGACGGTAATTCCCCGGCCGAATGTGCTTTGTCCCGCACGCGCGGAGCGACAGCATCATTACTTCATCAACGGCCCCAAAATCTTGTGCATCGCCTCGGCTTGGTGCATGAAACCGAGGTCGTTCGGATGCGACGCGTCGACCGTATCTTCGCCGTCGAGCGCCAATTGCGACTCGCCGTCGACATAGTACAGGCCCTTGATGCCCGCCTTGAGCAGCTTGTCGTATTCAATCTTGAGCGCCGCTCGGCTCGTGTCGTTGCGCTCGCGCTGCTTCGGCACCAGCACTGCATTGGCATAGGTGCGATCTTCACACACGACAATCGGCGTATTGGGCCGGGCTTTGCGAATCGTGGTGATCAAGTTGCCGATCCGCTCGGTTACCTCCGTGGCCGTCATGTTCGGCAGCGGGTTGATCACGAACACGCTCGGGTCCAATTCGGCCAGCAAGCTCGCCACCTCGGGCTCGCTCTTGGCATTGCCCGAGAAGCCGAGATTGATGATCGAGCGATCATACCACCGACCGAGAATCGCCGAGTAGGTCATGCCCGGCCGCGAGGCACACGCTCCGTGCGTGATCGAGGTGCCGTAAAACACGATCGGCCGAGGGTCTTTGCGCGGCGCCGCCTTGAGCAACGCCTGAGTCTTGGGAATGCCAATCTCGACACTCTCGACGCCGTTGTAGAGCGGCAGATAGAGCAGGTATTCGCGCTCGCCCGGGACAAGTTCGCTGGTCAACGCTTGGGTATTCTCCTGCGCGGTCGGTCGTCCGACGGCGAGCCAATGCCACTTGCCCGAGGGGAGTCGCGCGTAGAGATCGACTCCGCTCACGCCGGTGGCCGGCATATGGGGCATGGCCAAACTCGCCGAGCGGAGCTTCCAGCGAGCGCTGATCTGTTGCGACTCGGTGACGAACCGCACGCTCATGCCGGCCGAGTGTTGCGACAAGTTCCAGACCGGGTCGCGCACCACGCCCTTCGCCTTGGCCGGCAGACGATCGTAGTACGCGAGCGTCTCATTCCAGCCGCGCCCTTCGACGCCGAGTTGCTTGATATCGTACCAGACGACACCGGTCTTCTCATCGAGCTTACCCGCCGACGTAGGCAACGGCTCGCGAGCCTCGACCGAGGTGACGAGCAAGAGAAGCACAAGTGGCATCAAGTGACCGGCGCGGCGTAGCATGGCAAAACTCCAGCGGGCGAGGATGATCGAGGTGGGCTGCTGAATTGACGGCGAAAGTATAATCGGCCTTCAACCCACAAAGCTACTCTCGCCGCAAGCGCGGCCAAGGAACCATTTTACTCGGGCGACGCAGCAGGGGTCTGAGAACCCCAAGGTACTGCGGCCGAGTTGGAAGCTCGCCGCCTTCGTGCCGCTAGGTTTTTCAGGCAACAGAAGTCCTCGACGGAGATCGCCAACCTGCGT
>JAEUIL010000198.1 GCA_016794255.1 Planctomycetaceae bacterium
CGCGGAGAACACGGAGAACACGGAGGACACAGAGAAGGCACGGAGGGAGAAAAGGAGTTCTTAGTTCTTGGTGCTTCGTTAAGCAGGAAAGGTCTAAATCTCTCTTCTAACTCCGTGTTTCCTCCGTGCCCTCCGTGTTAAAATTCCCCCCGTCTTTCACATCAAGATAAACTCGGTCGTTCGTTGAATGCTAACGTCCGCTCACACCAGGTCGCCGCGGCAAACAACCGTTCGACCAACCACGGCTTGCCGGCGATCTGCAAGCTGACCGGCATTCCTGCGTCGGCCAAGCCACAGGGAATGGATACGGTCGGCAGTCCGCTGTAACTCCAAGGGGAATTGAACCGCGGATCGCCGGTGGTCTCCACTCCGGGTGCAACCGTCATGGTCGACGGTGTGATGAGCACGTCGAGGGGGCTAATTTTTGCAAGCAAATCGTGACGGAACTGCGCTTGATGCTCTAGCGCCGCGGTCACTTCGGCGTCGGTGACTCGGAACCCTTCGGCGATCAACTCGCCAATGTGTCGACCGAACTGGTCGGGATGCTTGCGATACAGCGCGCCGTGAGCGTCGGCCGCGCCACGAGCCATGAGTCGTCGATGATTGCGATGCACGTCGGCAAAACTCGCCGGTAGTTGAACAACCTGCACCGAGGCACCGGCCGCCGCCAGCTTTTTCACCGCAGCGCGGGTGGCATCGCGCACATCGGGTGCCGCTTCGGCGAGGAAAAAGTCTTCGAAAATTCTCACAACCGGCACGCGTTCGGGATCGAACGTATCGCGCACTTGTGGAGGCTGGGCGAGCCACTCGGCGGGCCAATTCGTGGGTGCGTCGTGATCGGCAATCACCTGATGGATCAGCCGCAAATCTTCGACCGACCGCGCGATGGGGCCCGGGTGGTCGAGATGTTCGCTCAACGGCACGATCCCCGCCAGCGGCACGGTACCCCACGCGGGTTTGAAGCCCGCCACGCCGCAGAAGCTCGCCGGTCGCACGATCGAACCGCCGGTTTGCGAGCCAATCGCCGCCGGACACATGCCACTGGCGACGCTCGCCGCCGAACCACTGCTGCTGCCGCCTGGCGTCCGTGCGAGGTTCCATGGATTGCGTGTGACCGGCGGATCAAACGAGGCGTACTCCGTCGTGACTGTCTTGCCGAGGATCACCGCCCCAGCCGCTCGCAACCGGGCCACGATCGGCGCGTCGGCCGGGGCCACGTGATGGCGTCGCCACGGCGAACCCGCTTCGGTCGGCACTCCCGCGACGTCGACGATATCCTTGATGCCAATCGGCACGCCATGCAACGGTCCGCGGCGCTGATTCTGCCGCAACTCGGCGGTCAATTGCGCTGCCAAACTTCGTGCGCTATCCATGTCCACACGGACCCAAGCGTGGACTTGCGGCTCAAGTCGCTCGATGGTCGACAAGCATTCTTCGAGCAACTCGCTCGGCGAGAGCGTTCCCGCGGCAAAGCCGGCGAGCGCGGCGGTACAGTTGAGTGGCATTGTTTTGTAGTATGTGAGAAAAATACGTTCGTGGTTCTTAGTTCTTCGTGCTTGGTTCATTTCGCGAACTCCAACTAAGCACTAAGCACCAAGAACTAAGCACTCTGCTTTCCCTTTGTAATCGATCCGCTTTGCGAACACATCATGAGCCAAACCAAATTCCGTTCTGACCTTGTCGACCCGAGCGTCTATCTCGCCGCGGGAGCGCGGATCGTCGGCGATGTGTCGATCGGGCCCGAGTCGAGCGTCTGGTTCAATGCCGCGATCCGTGGCGACTGCGAAGCGATTCGGATCGGCGCTCGCACCAATGTGCAAGACAACTGCGTGCTGCATGCCGACGAGGGCTTTCCGTGCATCCTGGGTGACGACGTGACGATCGGTCACGGCGCGATCGTGCATGGGGCAGAGATCGGCGATGGCGTGCTGATTGGCATGAAGGCTGTGATTATGAACGGAGCCAAGATCGGCGCGGGTTCGATTGTCGCCGTCGGTGCCGTGGTCACCGAAGGAGTCGTGATCCCGCCGCGGTCGCTCGTGAAAGGCTTGCCCGGCAAGGTCACGCGCGAACTGCATGAACGCGAACTCGAACGAAATCGTCACGCCGCGGAGCATTACGTGCAACTAGCCCGCGAGTATCGGGCGAACGTCACGTGACCGGCAAGCCGTTACTTCGCGTTACGCACTCCCGCCACGATCTGATAACCGCGCTGCTCGCTGACTTCGATGTCGTTGAACCAACGTGACATGTGCTCCTCGTACCACTCGACGAGTTTCGTCACGACGACGATTCGGCCTTGCGGCCGCAGAGCGCGATGAGCGGCGTCAAGAAACAACTCGGCGATCCGAAAGTTGCCATAGTACGGCGGATTAGCCAACGCGAGATCGTAACTCCCCGGCTGATCGCAATCGCCACGGGCGGTATGCAGCACCTGGAGATTCGTGAGCCCGTTGAGCTCGGCGGCGTGAGACGTGCAGGCGATCGCCCGGGCATGGGAATCGATCGCCAGCACCTGAGCATCAGGCGAGCGCGCCGCCGCGGCCAGTGCGACCGCCCCCCATCCACAACCGATATCGATCACGCGCTCACCGGCCGAGACGGTCATCGCTTCCATCAACCGACGTGCCCCGGGATCGACATGCCGATGCGAAAAAACTCCCGGGCGGGTGACGGCGCGCAGCAGACGTTCGCCGTCGCGAAACACGACCTCGCAGGAAAAATCACGCACGCGCTTGAGCGGCTGGCGTTTGACGAGTCGGTACACCACGCCGGTCTCGGCGACGATGCGTTCGACGCGACGCTCGAGTTTCGCGAGCTCGTCGAGCAACCACGAGTCGCGCACGTTGTCGGTCGAGGCGAGCAACGTGCCGCCGAGTTTCAGCCGCACAAAAGCGGATTGCAGCAACTCGCGGGTCAGCTCGGCCTCGCCAGTCGATGACAAGGGCAGCACGGCGAGGTCAACGTCGGTGGTATGAAAGTCGACGTCACAACGAATCGTGAGATTCGGCGGACATTCGCCAATCGCCGCACGCGCAAGCTCGGCCCGATAGAGATCGAGATACAGACACTCGACCTCGGCCGTGGGCCACTGCCGGGCTGCGACGAACGCTGCTTGAGCGCGACCGAGCGAAGTGCACAGCACGCGCTGGGCGTCGAGCGTTGCGAGCTGCTCGATCAACAGCGCCTCGGTGGGCCGGGGCGGAATGTCGGCGTGGGGCCACGTAGCTTCGTTCATGCCGCAATCCCGTGCGACGAAAGGCTCAGCGGCAAGCGTCGCAGCGCATGCTTCGTGATCGTCATATAGCCGTGTCCCACGCTCGCCGCGCCGAGCTCGGCCCGCAACCAATCGTGGATCGGGGACGAATGCAGCCACGTGCACAATTGCCGCAAGGCGACGAGATCGTCGTGCGGATGAAAGATCGTCCAGGTCGAGACCGCCCCCAGATCGCGGCCCATTTCATCGACGTACGCTTCGAGCCGATTGGCGAGCCCGGCGACGAGCAATTTCGGACGCCGCGACGCATCGAGCCGGCGTTGCAAGGAGTGCGGAAACGACGGGTGCGCGACGAGCGTCGGGTGCGTGTAGGTTTGGCCCAAGTAGCGACACGCGACTTGCCCCCAGCGACACGCGTCGGGATCGATCAGCCGGCTAGTGATTAGCCGCAGGGTGTCTACCGCGGGATCGTCGTGCAGATGCTCGCGAATCTGATACGCCTCGCCGGTCGTCATGCCCGCGGTGATCGTGAACTGCTCGCCGAGCGTGGCGGAAGGGCTGCTTGTGCGCGACGTGGGTTGTGCCAGAGTCGTCGAGATGATCCGCCACCAATTCTGTTGCGGGTCAGCGAGCGGCGTGGGCCACGTGAACGTGCGTGATTGCGAACCGACCACGCTGTGACACGGCTGCTCGCCACCCAAGACGAGAGCGCAGATATAGGTCGACGCGCCGCGAAATTGTCGTTCTTCGTCGGGAACGACAATCGATGAAGGTGGTCGTTCCACGGCGAGTGTCGAGCGCAGGCCGCTGGCCGAGGGAGCGTTGAGAAACGACTTGGGCAAGATGAACGCGATGCGACCGTCAGGCCGGGTCAGCTCATGGGCCCGCGCGACAAAATGATACGCCAAGTCGGCCGTCCCGGTGAGGCCGCGAGCGCCCCGGGTCAGCGAGCGTTTCTCGTCGTTCGAGAGCCCGCCATCGATCATGTTCACGAACGGCGGATTGCCGATGATTAGGTCGTACGCGGTAGACGCCGGTTGCTCAGAGTAGCCGAACTCGCCAGAGTTCGGGCGTGGCTCGACATGGCAACCACCCGAACTCTGGCGAGTTCGGCTACGTGGAAATTCTCGCAAGCTGTCGCCAACGTGAACGTGGGTCGTGAGTGGTGCCGGTGTCAGCCATTGCAACGCGAACCGTGCCAACTCGACGGCGAGCGGATCGCGATCGATACCGTAGATGCAATGCGTGAGCACGTCGTCGAGCGTAGTTTGATCGCCCATTGTACCACGCCACTGTTGCAGTTGAGCGGCGAGCCGACGCGCGGCGGCGACCAGAAAACGTCCGTTACCACACGCGGGATCACACACATTCAATCGCAGTAGCGCCGCCTCGCGATCGGGCTGATCGGCGAGTTGAGCGAGCAGCGGTGCGAGCGACGCATCGAGTAGTTGCTCGACTAGTGCGAGTGGCGTGTAGTAACAAGCGGCCGAGCGACGCGAAGCACGCGAGTCGGCGAGCAAACGTTGATACAGTTCGCCCAGTGCGTCGGCCGGGTTCGCCAACCAATCTGTGTTACGCTCGACGAGTTCGGCCACTTGCTGCTCGATGCGGGCGACCGACTCTGCCGGCAATTGGGGCTCGGTGTTGAACGGTATTTCCCGATAGGTTGCCAGCCGACGACACACAACGCGCAACGACTCGCCGAGCGCCGCACGCCGCGCATTTGCCGCGCGGTGCGTGTCGATGATCGAGCGAATGGTGGCGAGTAGCGCATCCACGGCGGGTTGGTCTCGGCGGGAAAAAGAGTATCCATCACGCTCCGCGTGATGTGCGCTGGTGATGACTCGGCGTCGAAACACGTTCGACGGGTGAACGTCTGCTTCAGGGGCAAGCATCACGCGGAGCGTGATGGATACTATCGGGCAATCGACCATTGTTACCTAGAACCGCCTGCCAAGTCACCCCGACTCGTGCTTCCGGCGGGAAACGATACCATCGAGCCGAACGCCGGTGTACAGTGGGCGAGTGCTCGGCGGAGATTGAACCCGACCTGAAACTTTGTCTCGGAAACTCGACCATGATCGGACGGCTGTGGTGTGTGGCACTTGTCGTGTGGAGCGGAATCCTGATGACCGAACGATTACTTCCTTGGACGGAAACGGCGCACGCGGCGGGCTACGATCGACCGGGCAGCGACCCGCAGCAGAGCCGCTCGATGATTGTCGCCAAACACGGCATCGTTGCGACGAGCCAACCCTTGGCGGCTCAAGTCGGCCTCGATGTGCTCAAGCGGGGCGGGAACGCGGCGGATGCGGCGATTGCGGCCAACGCGGCGATTGGCGTCGTCGAGCCGATGAGCTGCGGCATCGGTGGCGATCTGTTCGTGATCTATTGGGACGCCAAGACGCAGAAGTTGTACGGCCTCAACGCCAGCGGCCGTAGTCCGTTCGATTTGAATCGCGAGGTGTTCCGCAAGAAGGGACTGACCGACATCCCCGATCACGGGCCGCTCAGTTGGTCGGTGCCGGGTTGCGTGGCGGGTTGGGACGATTTGCAACGGCGGTTCGGCACGCGCCCGCTCGGCGAGTTGCTCGCGCCGGCGATTGAGTTGGCGGCCGATGGCTTTCCGGTGAGCGAGATTATCGCGGCCGATTGGAACGCTTCGACGAGTCGCCTGAAAGCATGGCCCGACTCGGCCAAGACGTACTTGCCCGCGGGACGCGCTCCGCGGTTGGGCGAGATATTCCGCAACCCGGCGCTCGCGGCGAGCTACCGGCTCATCGCCGAGCAAGGAAGCCAGGCGTTCTATCAAGGCTCGATCGCCGAGCGCATCGTGGCGTTCAGCCAAGCCAATGGCGGCTACTTCAGTCGGCGCGATTTGGCCGAGCATCGCAACGAGTGGATCGAGCCGGTCTCGACGAACTATCGCGGCTACGATGTTTGGGAGTTGCCACCCAATGGTCAAGGCATCGCCGCGCTGCAGATGCTCAACATGCTCGCCGGCTACGATCTGCGCAAGTTCGGCCCGGGCAGCAGCGCGTATCTGCATCGGTTCATCGAGGCCAAGAAGCTGGCGTTTGCCGATCGAGCCAAGTTCTACGCCGATCCCGCGTTTGCCAAGCTGCCCACGGCCGAGTTGATCTCGCCGGCGTACGGCGATCAGCGACGGCAACTTATCTCGTCCGACCGAGCGCTGACCAACGTACCGGCGGGTGATCCGAAACTCGAGCGGAGCGACACGATCTATCTGACCGTGGTCGACAAAGATCGCAATTGCTGCTCGCTCATTCAGAGCGTGTATTACGGGTTCGGCTCGCAAGTCGTGCCGGGCGACGTGGGCTTTGCGTTGCAGAATCGCGGGGCGCTCTTTGCGCTCGATCCACAGCACTTGAACACGCTGGAACCGCACAAGCGACCGTTTCACACGATCATTCCGGCGTTTGTGACCAAAGCGGGCAAGCCCTGGCTGAGCTTTGGCGTGATGGGAGGCGACATGCAGGCGCAGGGGCACGTGCAGATTTTGGTGAACCTGATCGATTTCGACATGAACCTGCAAGCGGCGGGTGACGCGGCTCGGGTGCGCCACAGCGGCAGTGCGACGCCCACGGGCGGCAAGGGGGACCCGAGCGGCGGCACGGTCTCGGTCGAAAGCGGCATCAGCGACGAGGCGATCGAGCAGCTTCGCAAGTTGGGCCATCGCGTCGAACGCGCCCGGGGCGGCTACGGCGGCTATCAGGCGATTCAGATCGACTGGGAACACGGCACGCTGCGCGGGGCGAGCGAGGTGCGCAAGGATGGTGCCGCGGTGGGTTATTGATTCGCTGCTAGGTCCTGGTCAACGGCTCGGAAAGCGGCGCTTGCAGGGCAATTAACGAGAAAGCGTCAATTCTTCGGACATCGTGTAAAGTTGCCGGCCCACCGATTCGCCGTGACGATCATATGCCATAACAGTCACATATTTCGGTCTGTCATCCGTTAATCCTAGACGGACTGCCGTTTTCGTGGTCTCAATGAAACCTGCATCGCTTGGTGGCACTTGAAACATGGCGTCGTACATCTCGGGTTTCCACCCACCACGAAAATAGGCCCGCGCACTCGCGGCACCTGAAAACTCTTGATGCTGCCAACCGCGACTGTGATGCGAGACATACACGCGATAGCCAAGGAGATCGTGGTCGGTGTCACGGGCTGGCGTCCACTTGATCTCGACGACGTGGTCCAACATTCGGACCTGTTCGAAGATGGGTACGGTGGGTTCGTATTTTGGCTTGAAGTCTGTTAACGGCCAGCGTTGCTTGATCACGTTATAGTAGTTCCAACCGTACCATAGACTCCCGCTGGCCTGTTCATTCGTGGCAGTCTTCGAATAGTAGGCGGCTTCGATCGGTGCCAGACCCGCCCTGGCGAAGAAATAAAATGAAGGATAGGTCGGTGATGGCTCATCGGCGCTATGACGGGTTGCCACAAACGATTCGGCATACACCGGCAAACGATCGATAGCAAACGGCGTTTTGGCAAGGCTTTCAACCGATGGAATGCGCCCGGCAACGAGCACGACTTGTCCACCACCTCCCAGATCGGCTTCAAACCAATGCCAATCGTTTTCGTAATAGATCTCGGTGGATACATGCGCCACGGCCTGAACTAGCCGAACTCGATAGCCCGCAGCAGCGAACAAATCGGCTCCTACCCGGGCGACAGCGCCGCACCGCATTTCACCCAATTCGAGCAAGATCAACGGATCAAACACTGCTTGCTTGTCGGGATGCATGGGCTGC
>JAEUIL010000202.1 GCA_016794255.1 Planctomycetaceae bacterium
CGCCGCGGGCCTGCCGAGCAGCGTGCATATCTACGCGCTGACGGCCGAGCGTTCGGCGGTGGATATAAAGCTGGCCGCGAATGCCTACGGTCACATTTGGACAGCGCCAGAGAAGCCGGTCTATACGGTCACGCTCCGCAATCGGCGCGGCCCGGCCCGCGAGTTGCAATTGAAATGGAGTACTCGACAACTCGATGCTCAGCGTGCGAAGGAACAGAACCAGAAAGTCGCGTTGCCCGCCGATCAAGATGTAACGGTCACGTTTCCGCTCGATCTCCAAACGCATGGTCTCCACAGTGTCGCACTCGAAGTTCACGACGGCCAGCAGACGCAGACCGAGACTCGCAGTCTGGCGTATCTGCGGAAAGATACCCGTGAGCGCGGCAATTGGGATTTCGGCCGCGGCCCGCTTTACGGTTTTTACAACTGGGGCGGCGGACATGGCACACCCACGAACGACAAGCAGCTCCTGGTGATGGCAAAGGCGGGCATCGAGACCATTCAAGGTTCGATGGAAGAGAACATCAAACGTCACGGCGAAGTTACCCAAAAGGTCATCGAGCAGTACAAGCTGATGACGATGAAATTTTCGGGCGCGGGCGATCACTATGTGACCGCCAAGTTTGCCGTCGATCTCAAAACCCTCGGGCTCGAAAAGGCGAAAGAGAACTTTCTCAAGACACTGAACGAACGCCGCTCGACGCCCGGTCCGAACAACCGCCCGATTTTTCTGTCATTTTATCCCGAGCCCTCGCTGGGTGAGATCACTCATGGCATCTTTCCGAGCTTCATTGGCGAGCCCGAGATTCCGTTCACCGATTACGAACGGGAACGTTACGAAATGTTCCGCAACGGGTTTGTCGAAGGGGCGAAGATCGTGCGTGAGCATTTTCCTGAGGTGAAGAATCTGTTGCCGCACGGCGATCCGGCGTTCGTGATCCATTTCTTACAGCACGATGCCAAGACCGTCGCGCCGCTGTTGGATGGCATCTGTGTCGACTTGCCGTGCTTCGAGCGATTGCCCGAGCAGCAGTTTCATCAGGTGGCGTTGCATCGCCTGTACATGACACGCCACGAACTCGGCAGGGCGGGCATCAAGAAACCGCTGCTGCCCATGTACGAAGGCCCTTGTGTGCCCAGTGGGCCGGGAGCTTTGTCCGATCAAGAGCAAGCCGACATCACGATTCGCAACAGCCTGA
The DNA here is from genome assembly GCA_016794255.1 of Planctomycetaceae bacterium. GTDB lineage: Bacteria > Planctomycetota > Planctomycetia > Pirellulales > PNKZ01 > JAEUIL01. Next base: position 1,200 of record JAEUIL010000202.1, read on the forward strand.
TTTTACTGGTTTACGGCATCGACGTGCAGAACGGCGGTTTCCCAGCGTTTGATACCTCAAGCTATTGGGGCGAGCAGCACTACGGCTTTGGCGTGCTCAACCGTGTATCGCTCGAGACGCCCAAGATTGGTTACACCGCTTTGGCGACCATGACGCGGCATTTGAACCGCGCGAACTACGAGAAGTGGCTCCCGACCGGCAGCCTGAACACCTACGCGTTGCAGTTCAAACATTATCAGTCGGGCAAGTTGGTGCATGTCCTCTGGACGTTGCGTGGCCAGCGTCCGGTGACGATCGACGTGCCGGCCGGGGCTCAGGTTGCCGTCTACGACCAGCACGACAACGAGATGGACGTGGCTCGACGGGGCAATCAAATCACATTTGTCACCAATCAGTCCCCCTGTTATGTCGAGGGTCTTCCGAGCGACGCAAAGATCACGCTCGGTGAACCCAATCACTCCGATTCGCAGCCCGGCTCGCACTCCCTGAAACTGGCCAATCTGGGCGATGGCGGCTGGACGATCGACATGCAACCCGAGAAAGAATACGAAGCCAGTCACACTCCGTACATTTATCGATATCCCTCGCCGATGAGTGCCAATTCGGTCGCTGCCCCCGCTGCTCAAGGGACTCGGGCCTTGGCGGTTCACTTCGATCAGCCGGCCAAAGACCGTGTGTTTGTGCCGTATTACTCGGTGCTCAAGCCGCCAAAGCCGATTACCATTCCGGGCAAGGCGAGCCATCTCGGCCTGTGGGTCAAAGCCCAGGGCGATTGGGGGCGAGCGATCTACTTCGTTCGCGATGCCCAGGGCGAGCAGTGGATCAACGTGGGAACTCGCGGCTCGTGGAACTGCGACGACCTGCATAGTTGGATGAGCTTCAACTTCGATGGCTGGCGTTATTTGCGCATGGAAATGCCCGCCAACAGCGGATTCGACAAATATCGCGAGCCCGGCAACGCTTGGTGGGGTCCGTATAGCAGCGGCGACGGCAACATCGACTTGCCGCTGACGCTCGAAAAGGTCGTCATAGAACGCCGCACGCATGCCATGTACGTTGATGATCCGCAACGCACCGATCGCAGCGACGTGTTGTTCGGCGATTTGTTCGCCGAGTACGCCCAACCCACCGACGCCACACCGCGAGCCATCGAGATCGCGGCGGTGAAGATGCCCGTTCCCAAGGATGTGAAAGGTTTGACGAACCCGATCGAAACGATGATCGCCAATGGCGTGGGTCCGGCGTTGAAGATCGAGCGTATCACGCTGCCGAATCAAGAGGCCGACGGCACGCAGTGTTACGTCCACTTTCCGCCGGTCGCCGATGCAAAGCAATACGACGTGTGGGTCGCACCGTATGCCGATGGTCGCGGCGCACTGCAGCTCGGCAAAGCCTGGAAGACCCCCGGCCTGCTCATCCGCGGACTCCGCCCCTATCAGAACTTTTATATCTTCGTGACCTATACCGATGCTGACGGAAAACTGTCGCATCCCTCGGCCCCCTATCAGATCAACCTCGTCGACTTCTTCGGCATGAAGTAGCGATTGCAGGACACCGCCGTAGAAAAACTCTCGATACGTCGACTTCTCTGGTTAAGCTGGAGTCGTCGCGGTAGCATGGCGATTGTCAAAAGCGCGTTGTTTCGGGCGTCGGCCTCGCCTCACCCCACCTTGACCTTCGAACGCTATGAATCGCTCGTGGCACCGACTGGCGTTTGTCTCGTGCGTGATCATGATACTTGGTCATGCGAGCCCCCTGTCTGCCGAGACACCGTCGCTCGGCCGACACATCTCACCGTTGCTCTACAAGCTCGGGTGCAGCGCCGGCGAGTGTCACGGCTCGTTCTCAGGCAAGGGCAACTTTCGTCTCTCGCTCTTCGCAGCCGATGCCGACCTGGACTACCGCGAGATCCACGCGGGTTTCGAGCGACGCATCAATCGCCAGTCACCCGAGCTGAGTCTGTTGCTGCGCAAGCCGACGAACCAAATGCCACACGGCGGAGGCGCTCGGTTGCAGGTCGACTCTCCCGAGTACCAACTGCTGTTGGCATGGATCGTCGCAGGTGCACCGGCCGATCCACTTGATCTGCCCAAAGTACAAGCCGTCCGTGTCGAGCCCGCGACGATCATGGCTCCGCCCCAGACCGCGGCACCCACGGTTCGCGTGTTCGCCAAGTTCAGCGATGGCCGCGAGGCCGACGTTACGCCGTACGCACGCTTCGAGTCGCTCGACTCAAGCATCGCCACGGCCGATCGACACGGACACGTCAAAACACTGCGAGCGGGTGACACGTACATCTTGGCCCATTATGCGGGTCAGATCGGCTATCTCGCCACTCTCGCACCTGGCCCTCCGCTCACCGAGCCATTCCCGAACGAGAAGTTAGACGACCCCATCGATCGTGCTTTGGTCGACAAGTTGCGGCGACTCAACGTCGCCCCTGCGGGCATCGTCAGCGACACGGATTTTCTCCGCCGCGTGTATCTCGACGTGATCGGTCGATTGCCGACGCCTGACGAGGTGCGCAAGTTCTTGGCCGACACATCGAATGACAAACGACAGCAAGTCATTGATCGGCTGTTGGTTGACCCGTTGCACGCAGCCGTCTGGGCTAACAAGTTCTGCGATGCGATGGGGGCCGACAATCGGACCATGTACGACGAGAGTGTCTATCGCATCTTCGATTGGATGCGCAATCGTTTCGAGCGCAACACACCGTGGGACGAGATCGTGCGTGGCGCTTTGACGGGCACGATCGCCGATGGCCGCTCGCTCGACGAACTGCGGCAAGAGAACGAACGGCTGACCGAGCTCCGTAAGCAACAGTCCGAGTTGCAAAAGCAAGGCAAGAAGCCCGACGATGCTAAGCTCGACGGGAAGCCGTGGCACACGAAGCTCGCGAATCGTCAGACACTGGAGGATTTTTCGTACAACCTCAAGTTTCGTGTTCAGGCCGGACCACGCAAAGGACGCATGGATCCGCGACCGCTTGCGCAGCATGTGGCGACCGCGTTTCTCGGCGTGCGCTTGGAATGTGCTGAGTGCCATAAGCATCCGCATGATCGCTGGTCGCAGCAAGATTTTTTCAGCTTCACGAGTTGCTTCGCGTATCTCGATCGCGGCCTGTCTCCCGAGATGCGTGAGCAAAAGCTTAACTACATCAACGGGACCTACGTGACCTCCGAGCCGCAAGAGACGTTCCCCGATCCCAAGACTGGCGAGATATTGCCCCCACGACCGCTCGATGGCCCGGTGATCGAGGTCAAGGCGGGCGTCGATCCGCGGCTAGAAGTGTGGCGTTGGATGGTCGCGCCCGAGAACCCATATTTTGCCCGCGCGATTGTCAATCGAGTTTGGGCCCATTACTTCGGCCGAGGATTGATCGACCCAGTCGACGCCCTGGCCGAGGCGAACCCGCCTTCGCATCCCGAGATTCTCGACGAACTGGTTCGCGACTTTCGCACGCACAAGTTCGACCTGCGGCATCTGCATCGTCGGTTGCTCAATACTCGGGCCTATCAACGCGATTGGGCAACGAACACCTCAAATCATGCCGACGAGCGCAATTACTCACATCGCGTGCTGCGACGCATGTCGGCCGAGTTGATGCTCGACGCCGTCAACGACGTCACCGGGGCGAAGCTGGTGATCGATCGTGAGGTTTACGGTGGGCCCAAAGACAACCGCACCATTGAACGGGCGATCGAGATGCCCCTGAGCCGACCGCGTGGCGACGACAGCTATGTGCTCAAAATCTTCGACAAACCACAACGGACACAAAGTTGCGATTGCGAACGCTCAAGTGCGCCGAACTTGAGCCAGGCGCTCTTTTTCTACAACGACACAGCGCTCGTGGCGAAGATCACCGACCCGGCCGGGCGATTGACGCGGCTGCTCGGCTCGATAGCCGACAACGATCGCTTGCTCGACGAGTTGTATCTCGCCGCACTCTCGCGCTTGCCAACGGATGCAGAGCGAAGGCGGTCGGCCGAGCACGTTCAGAGTTCCAAGTCGCGGCAAGAAGCATTTGAAGACCTGTTTTGGTCGCTGCTAAATCGACATGAGTTTTTGGTCACGCATTGAACCCAAGTTGGCGACATATCGCCGAATCACTATGTCATCCCACCCTGGTTGCCGCAGCTTCAATCGTCGCGACGTGCTTCAGCTCGGTGCAATCGGTCTGTCGAGCCTCACGTTGCCGACGATCTTACGAGCCGAGCAAGAAGCCACACGCCCCCTGGCCAAGGCGAAAAACGTGATCTTCATCTGGCAGCAAGGTGGCCCGCCCCATCAAGACATGTGGGATATGAAGCCCGACGCGCCCGAGGAGATTCGCGGCGAGTTCAAGCCGATTGCGACCAACGTGCCCGGCTATCAAGTCTGCGAACTGATGCCGCAATTGGCCAAGCAAGTGCAACGGCTCACAATTCTCCGCGGAGTCAACCATCATATTCCCGATCACAACCCGGCCAGCATGTTCATGCTCGGCAGTGGTAACCCGCCCAACAGTGCTCACAAGTTCCCCACTTGGTCGGCAGTCGCTAAGCGCGAACTGCCTGAACTGCGTGGCATTCCGACCTCGGTCGCGATACCGGTGGAACCCAGCGAGGGACCCGGGGCGGGCTTCTTGGGCTCGGCCTGGCAGTCGTTCGCGTTGCAGTCGGATCCGAACGATGCTGAGTTCAAGGCCCGCTCGATGACCTTGCCGCCGGGGATCGACATGCACCGGTTCGAGGCTCGCCGCAAGCTGTTACGGGATTCAGAACACTCGTTCGCGGGACTTGCTGAACGGCCCGATTTGTTGAGCGGCTTCGACAAATTCTATGACGATGCGCATCAGATCATCCTATCGCCCCAGACGCGCGAAGCGTTCCGCATGGATCAAGAAACCGACACCCGACGCGATCGGTTCGGCCGCAACAAGCTCGGTCAACGCTTGCTGTTGGCCCGTCGGCTGATTCAATCTGGCGTCCGCTTCGTGACGATCAACGAGCCGGTCGGCTGGGACACCCATGCCGACAATTTCAAACGCTTGCGAACCAATCTTCCGGTCGTCGATCAAGCGGTGAGCGCGCTCCTGGATGACCTTGTCGAGCACGACCTGTTTGACGATACCCTCGTGATGATGTTCGGCGAGTTCGGTCGCACGCCAACGATCAACAAGCAGGCGGGACGCGATCACTGGGCTAAAGCCATGACGATCATCCTTGCTGGCGGCGGCGTACCACAGGGGCTCGTCTACGGCGCGACCGACAAGCAAGGTGCGCTCGTGACCGACGCCAGCCATTCGCCGGCCGATTTTGCCTGCACGATCTACTCGCTGCTGGGGATCGACCCGCACAAGAAGTATCAAACCCCCGCTGGTCAGCCGGTGGCATTAGTCAACGGCGGAGTACCGATCAAAGCGGTTATGGGATAGTGACGTTAGCGAGACGAGGCAGAAGTGACTGTTTCTTAGGTTTCAATCAACATTATCGGCCCGCGGGGGCGTTTATTTGAGTGACAGCCCGCATTCGCTTCACCCGTTGTGCTTTCGTTTTGATGCAGGATACCCGCGTATCTTCAATTCGCATTTCCAAGTAACAAGTGCGCGCGACATCTTGCGCTATCTGGGCAACCCAGGCATACTTCAGCGATTCTGAGATTTCTGCGGATGTCAGGAGAGTCATCATGCATGTGGAGGCGCATTGCACGGTCGACGAATTGGATCGACGGATTGCCCGTTCCAAGTGCGCACGCCAAAGACACGCTTACGCGTGATTCGTTGGGCCCCGGATGGCTTGACCGCGGATGAAGTGGCCCGGCAATCCAAACTCTGTCGATGTCAGGTTCAGAAATGGGTGCAACGCTTTAATCAAGCCGGACTCGACGGTCTCAACGATCGTCCTGGCCGAGGGCGACCGACTCCGCTGTCGGCCGAACAGCAGGTTCAATTTCAGGCACGCTTGGCCGCCGGCCCGACCGCAGACGATCACGTCTGTGCCTTACGTGGCGTGGATCTG
>JAEUIL010000233.1 GCA_016794255.1 Planctomycetaceae bacterium
GAAAGTGCCAGTGGTTTGCAGTCGCCCTGCGACGGCAGCGGGGCCCTTCGGGTTTCCTTTGGGCTTGCCGACTTCGCCCGCATCGAGCTTCTTTTTGTAATCCTTGTATTCGGGCCAACTGAGCGTGCCGTCGCCGTTCGCGTCGGCCTTGGGATGTGTTTTAAAGAACGTGTCTTTCCACTCCGCTGCGGTCAACTCGATGGCAGGTTTGGCCGCGGGATTTGATTTGGGCATCATGGCCACGAGTTGCGCGCGGAAGCCTTCGAGTTGCTTGGCCTGCGCGGGTTTGGCCGCGAGGTTGTTCCACTCATGCGGATCGTCGGCCGTGTGGTAAAGCTCTTCTTTGCCGTTCTCGTAGCGGATGTAACGCCAGTCCCCGCTGCGCAGGGCGTAGCTCTGCTGCACAGGATCGTAGGACTTCCATTTGCTTAGTGCGGTGAATGCAGTGTCAGGTCCGGTCCACGTGCCGTCTTCCGGATCGACGAGCAGCGATTTGAGGCTGTGCCCATCCAGCGGACGCCCCGACTCGTTCTTCTTCGTGTCGAACGGCAACCCGCAGAGGTCGATCAAAGTCGGGTAAAGATCGATGAGTGAAACAGGGCGCGGGCATTGGCCGGCCTTCGCCACACCCGGAGCCCGGATGGCAAGCGGGATACGGGTGCTCTCCTGCCAAAGCGAGTTTTTGTAAAGGTAGGACTTTTGACCCATCTGCCAGCCGTGGTCGCTGGTGAAGACCACGATCGTGTTGTCCTTGAAGGGTGAGGCGTCGAGGGCGTCGAGGATTCTTCCGAGGTGGTCATCCACTGAGGCGATACACGCGAGATAGGCTTGCAGGAATTTCTTCAGTGCCAATTCACGGTCGTTGCCATAGGAAGCCACCAGACTGTTATGGATCATCGTGCCGCGATCCGCTCCGTCCGTGTTGACGGTGTGCTTGAACGTGTCCTCGACATCCCCCACTTTGATCGCGGACAGTCGGATCGTTTCCAGCGGAAAGAGGTCAAAATACTTCTGCGGCACGACGAGCGGCGTGTGCGGACGAATGAAACCGACGCCCATGAAGAAGGGCTTCGTCTTGGGTTTCGCGGCGAGTTCACGGAGTTTCTCCACCGCCCATTGCGCGTTTAATTCGTCGTGCGTCGGGTCACGGTCGTCGTCCGACACATAGCGCAGCGTCCGTTTGCCTTCCCAGCCGCCGGTGATCCAAGAGAAGTCGCTGCCTTCGAGATTCTTGAGCGGACCGAACGAGCCGTCGACCGCGCCGAAATCATCACGAAAGGGTGCCGGGGTGTCAGGGTGAGCGACTTCCTTCTCGCTCTGTTTGGCGATGGGGCCGTAGTCCGCCGGGTGGCCGTACTGCTGCCATTCTTTTCGGTCGCGGTTGTGCATAATCTTGCCGGTGCCCAGCGTCTGATAGCCCTGCGCCCGAAAATGATCCATTATCGTGCGGTTGTTCTTCAGGACGGCGTTCTCGTCCCAATTGTCCATCCCGAAGTTCTGCGCGGTGTGCGGATAGAGCCCGGTGAAAAGGCTCGCTCGTGAAGGAGCGCAGATGGGGATGTTGCAGTGCGCCTGCGTGAACGAAACGCCGCCTGCCAACAGTCGGTCGATGTTCGGCGTTCGCGCCTGAGGGTGTCCGCCGAGCGCGCCGATGTAGTCGTTCAAGTCATCGCACATGATGAAGAGAACGTTCGGCTTCGGCGTCTCGGCGGCGTGCAGCGCGACCGGCTGTGCGAGCAGCAGAGCGGCGAATGTTACGAATAAACGAACCATTGTTCTTGCCATCTGGACGTTTGCCTTGCAAGTAAGCTGACAAGCGCCTGGCTTCCACGGCCGAACAATGTCAGAAAACCCCATTCTAAGGACGCCAAGGTCGCGTCAGGAAGGGTTCGTTTGGTCGGACAAGCTGATAATGCTCGAAATAGACATCGCACGACGGCGGAGTCCAGGACTGACAAGTCGGTTACAAACTCCCAGGAACTCGTCCGAGAAGCCGGTTCAGTGTCGGCTCGCGATTATTGCTCAACCGTGCAACCAAGTTGCATCGGTACAACGCTCGTAGCGCGTTCTGTGCCGCATTGCGTGCTTACACCCATTTCCAGCGACGCACGACAGGAGCGAAACCCGACTGATAATCGCATTCATTTCAGGACTTACGGCGCGGGATTTCTTGGCTTATTTTCCCTAGCAACAGACCTACTTGCCAATGCAGAACCGGCTGAAGATACGATCGAGAATGTCGTCAGTGTAGACAGCCCCGCTGACTTCGCCGAGATAATCGAGTGCCATGCGCATCTCGGCGGCGATCAGTTCTTCGTTGCCCGGGGAATCGACGAGCTCCACTGCGGCGACCAAGCAAGCGGTTGCGCCTGCGAGGCTCTCGCGGCTGCGCGCGGCGGTTGTGGCGACGAGCGGAGCGTCGCCCCGGGGTTGATCGACAAGCGACCGGCGAATGGCTTGTCGCAAGTCATTGATCCCGACGCCGGTGCGAGCGCTCGTGGCAAACGTGCTGCTGTCGATCTGCGAGCGGGTTGCCTGATCGCACTTCGTCAGCACCGTCAGCTGCGGGGGCGTGGGAAGCGGCGAGTCGACAATCCGCGTCGCTCCGCCCGGCCAAAGATCGTGGATCGCGCGGGTCGAATCGAGACACACCAACTGCAGCGCCGCTTGCTGATGCT
>JAEUIL010000242.1 GCA_016794255.1 Planctomycetaceae bacterium
AGCATCAGACATTTGTTCACAATCGGCTCACACGTACGAACTTTACCGCGCGGCTGATTTTGGCCGTGCGCGCGGCGTTTGAGCGACTCAAGGAACCATTATCACCCGAGCAAGCCGCCGATCAGACGCGACGTTTACGACAAGTAGCGGACGAGTTAATTGAAGCGCTGCTGTGGGTCGACGAAGCACCGTTAGGTGCCAAGCTTTCTGGCACCTCGGGTTTTGAGCAACGCTTTGCCGCCGCGGGTCCACGTGACCGTCAGGGCCGTTCGCTTCGAGATTTTGATTTGACGCGACGCGTGTTTCGTTACCCCTGCAGTTACGTGATCTATTCGGCGGCGTTCGACGCTCTACCGTCTGAACTGCGCGACATCATTTGGCAACGACTGGGGGCGATCTTGCGCGATCCCGAGCCGCCACTGAAGTACGACCACCTTTCGGTCGCCGACCGCACAGCGATTCGTGAGATTCTGCTCGATACCAAACCCCAACTGCCCGAGTCCTGGCGACGGCAGCCATAGTGCCTACGTGGTTATCGAACGGGCTTCAATGGTCGTGGGTTCATTGCAAAATGCAATTCGACGGCGCCGATCTCCGAAATTCCCGAAGCGAAACTGCCGGAGCGGCCCGCTCCGACGATCATCGCTGATGACGCAGGTCCACCGATGCCCGCCACACAACTCACGTTGTTTTAGCGAGGCCATTCTTGTGGTGGCCGTTGCTCGCCTTCCCATTCGTCGCGATCGGATCGGGCATGCTCGCGATGAGGGCCAGCGAAATCTCGTTCGGGAACTGCTCGACGTACGGACCTTCGTGCTTCGGATGCCCTAGCGGTGTCGGCAGAGACCGGCGTGACGATCAGCCGTAAGGCGACTCAGCAACTCGCGAACGCATTACAAGCGATTTACGGGCTCGGCCTGCGGAACGATATGGATGTCGACTTGGCACGTCCGATCGCTCTAGCGGGCTTCCTATTGCGTCGTTTTTCCGTCGGCGCATGAAAAAACCCTGCCCACCGTGTTTCCGGCGACGGGCAGGGCTACGGAGGCGAGCGCCGCTGGTGTCGGGCGACGCTGCCGAAACTATGCGCTACCTTTCATCTTGACTGCCCCGGCCGCTTCTCGCATCGCGACGCCGAAGTCGTAAACCACGCGCCATGTCATGCCGAGTTGGTCAAAGTCGGGCTGGCCTTCTTCGATGATGGGCGACTCAGCGCCATTCAGAAAAGCGACTTCGCACGCTGCGAGTTGCGACGGATCGGCAAACAGATACCACGCTGTCGAGCTGTTGCCGGTAATCGACGTGTTTTCGAGCCATGGTGTCGAGATGGGATCGAAGTTGCCCGCGTGCGGATTGTTCGCCGGGAGGGTCGAGCTTGCGCCGGTGACGACTTGGGTCGAGTTGCACAACACACGCGCCGTGCCTGCGAGCGTCGACGGCACAAGCAACGTTTTCGGGCGAACTATAATCGGATCGCCGTTGGCGTCGACTTGGTTCATGAACAACGTCTCGGCCTGCGAGAGCGAAGTGATCGAAAGCGCGGTGCCGCTGCCCTCGGCATAGTTCAGATTGCCCGACGAAAAGAACGACGACGGGTTCGACAACAGCAACTCGAATGGACTCTTCTCCAGCTTGATGCACGCCATGCGGCCGAACTGTTGCGGCAGTTGCGCGAACGCTTGCAGATCATCGTTGACGATATCCTTGCGCGTGAGTTGCACGATCGCGCCATACGTCGACAACTCGCTATCGTGCTCGGCTTCACTCAGCCAAACGTGCTTGAGTTTGCCATCGGGTGCGACTTCTTCGAGCTTGCCGCGAGCGGTGAACCGATACCGCTTGGCCGGTTTGAAGTCGGGGTTGCTTTCGACTTTCGCGATCGAGCGCCACACGCCAGCCACGTTGGTGAACGCATCGAGCAAAATTTTCGATGCCACGTTGCCGACGATACCGCTCAGCGTCGACGAGCTAAACGACGCTCGCAATTGCCGGTCAGCTTGGAACGCATCAGCAATCTGACTTTGACCGATGCGACCAGGGCCAGCCGGTCGACCGACGGCGCGAAGCGTCTCGCGTACCACGCCGTGCAAATTGATACCGCGATACCGGCGCTCGGCCGCTTCGATAACCCGCTCACCATAGCTGGCGACGAGCCGTTGGGCAGGAACGCCCGACGAGATAGCCAACGCCGCTTCGATGGCTTTGCCGTCATCGACGTAGGCATTAAAGCCCATCGCCGGCGCTGCGGGCCGACTGGCACGAATCTCGTGGCCCTCGGTCTGTTGCTCGCTCCAACCGCTGCTGATGGCGATTGCTGCGAGTTCGCTATTGCTGCCGCAGATACGACGCACAGCCGCAATCCGCAACTCCTCGGCCGCGTTGGCCGCTCGGGTCGCGGTGACGGTTACAGGTGGCTCGCTCGCCGTTTGCAGATGCGTGAACGCTTGTTGAAGCGTCTCGGCTTGCTTGGGCGAGAGGTTAGCCGGATCGAGTTCGAGTTCGTCGGTCAGCCATTGATTAAAGGTCATAGTGCCAAATTCTCCAGTAAGGTTTGAGGCCGTGGCAGCGATGGCAACCGTGGTTGCCGGATCAGCGCCGACGGCGGTAAATGAAATTTCACGAAGCAAAGTATCTCGCGCGACGTAAGCCGGTCCGTCGTGCGTTTGACCGTTGACGACAACACGCTCGCCACGAGCCACAAAGTCAAGTTGGCCAGGGTCAGCACCGATCGAGCATTGCCAGCCGAAACCGTTCTTGGCGTCGGCAACAATCTCAGCCGCGTAGACAAAATGGCTGGACCAGCCGCTCGCGAGAACGTGGGTTACGATCATGGTTTCCCATTTCGCAGAGCCACACACGAGGACTGGTCCAGTGCACGACAAATTACGTTACGTCGGTTTAGATGTCCATGCGGACACG
>JAEUIL010000255.1 GCA_016794255.1 Planctomycetaceae bacterium
AAAACGGCGATGCCATATCAGGGAATCCTTACCCCCAGGAAGAGGCGGTCATGGCCAAATGAAGGCTTGACAGCTATACCCAGGTCGCTTTATCAGTTTGCGTGACGAAAGTAGTAGTCCGGCCAAGATTTTATGTCTCATGGGCGGGTTTGCAATCCCAATCGCCCGGCGGCCGGGTTGCTTGCTTTGACGGTGGCAGGCGGTATCCTTCCACGCTTTGCATCGTCGCTCGGTCCGGTTGTCGATGGCGGCACGCCGCCTAGGAAACACCCTCTGCAGATAGGTTGAACGTATGGCTAAGAAACAGGTCAAACGGGGCGGCAAGGCCTTGATGATCGTCGAGTCGCCGGCCAAGGCGCGGACGATTAGCAAATTCTTAGGCGATGATTTCATGATCGAGGCCAGCATCGGCCACGTGCGTGATTTGCCCGAGGGTTCAAAGCAAATCCCGGCTCAGTACAAGAAAGAAGAGTGGGCCTATCTGGGCGTGAACGTGAACGCCGACTTCGAGCCGGTCTACATCATTCCGCCCGGCAAGACCGAGCATATACGCAAGTTGCGCGGTTTAGTGAAAGAAGCCAGTCACGTCTATCTCGCGACGGACGAAGACCGCGAAGGTGAAGCGATCAGCTGGCATTTACAGGAACTGCTGCAACCCAAGGTCCCCACCAGCCGGCTCGTGTTTCACGAAATCACTCGTGAAGCGATCGAAGAAGCGCTCGAGACGCCGCGCGATATCGACGAGAACTTGGTGCGCGCCCAAGAGACCCGACGGATCGTCGATCGCTTGTACGGTTACGAAGTTTCGCCGCTACTGTGGCGCAAGGTGCGTCCGCGGCTGTCGGCCGGTCGCGTGCAGAGCGTCGCCGTGCGGTTGATCGTCGAGCGCGAAAAGCAACGGATGGCGTTTGTCTCGTCGACCTATTGGGACTTGCTCGCCACGTTTGCCAATCGCAAACAAGAATCGTTCCAATCGACGCTCGTCAGCGTTGCGGGTCGACGGGTTCCCGCCGCGCGCGACTTCGACTCGAACACCGGCCAGATCAAAGACCCGAATCTGCTGCTACTTGGTGGCGACGAGGCCCGAGCACTCGCGGCGCGTATCAAGCCCGGTCCGTTCAAGGTCGTCTCGGTCGACGAGAAGCCGTACACCTCCAAGCCGTATCCGCCATTCACGACGAGCACGCTGCAACAAGAAGCCAATCGCAAGCTCGGCTTTACCGCGCGGCGGACCATGCAGGTCGCGCAGAGTCTGTACGAAAACGGTCATATCACCTACATGCGTACCGACTCGACGAACCTTGCCAACGTGGCGGTGGATGCGGCTCGCGATTTGGTCTCTTCGCTGTACGGTGGCGAATATCTGCCCGGCGAAGCGCGGGTCTATCGCACCAAGGTCAAGAACGCTCAGGAAGCTCACGAAGCGATTCGCCCGGCGGGTCACCCGTTTGAACCGCCTGAAGTACTCCGCGGCACGCTCTCGGCCGATGAGTTCCGATTGTTTGAAATGATTTGGAAGCGCACGATCGCCAGCCAAATGGCCGATGCTCGTGGTCGCCGGATCTCGGTCGTGATCGAAGGACCCGACGGCGCGACGTTCCAAGTCGGCGGCAAAACGATTGACTTTCCCGGCTATTTGCGGGCATACGTCGAAGGTTCGGACGATCCGCAAGCTGAACTCGCCGATCAAGAGACGATCCTCCCGCAACTCGAAGTCGGCGAGACGATCGACTGCCGCGAACTCGAGCCGAAAGATCACACGACTCAACCCCCGGCGCGGTTCAATGAAGCGACGTTGACCCGCACGCTCGAAGAGATGGGCATCGGCCGCCCGAGTACTTACGCGGCAATCATCGACACGATTCTGGCCCGCGAGTATGTCGTGAAGAAGGGCAACGCGCTGATGCCGACGTGGACCGCGTTCGCCGTGTCGCAGTTGCTCGAAGTCCATCTGCCGAAGCTGGTCGACTACAACTTCACGGCCAAGATGGAAGACGATCTCGACGCGATCAGCCGTGGCGAGAACGGGCACGTGGCGTATCTCAACAGTTTCTATTTCGGCGATGGTCAGATTGGGCTCAAGCAGCAGTTGGCCAACAAAGTCGACGAGATCGATGCCCGCGAAGTGAATCGCATCAAGCTCGGCAAAGCGAACGAGGCCGAGCCGATCGGCGGACCGATCTTTGTGCGTGTCGGTCGTTACGGACCGTATCTCGAACAGGGCGACCGTCGCGCCAGCATCCCCGAGGGTTTTCCGCCAGACGAGTTGACGATTCAAAACTCGCTCGAAATGCTCGAGCAAGCGACGCAAGCCGACGAGCCGTTGGGTAAAGATCCCGAGACGGGCAAACCGGTGTATGTCAAAGTCGGTCGCTTCGGTCCCTACGTGCAACTCGGCTCGCCCGAGGACGAAGAGAAGCCCAAGAGCGCGTCGCTGTTGCGTGGCATGAAGCCCGAGAATATCGATCTGCCGACGGCGCTCAAGCTGCTCTCGTTGCCGCGCGACTTGGGTCCGCACGAAACGCTGGGTGAGCCGATCATGGTGTTCAACGGCCGCTTTGGTCCCTACGTGAAATGCGGAGCCGAGACACGGAGTCTGCCGTCGGGTGTGTCGCCGATCGAGGTCACGCGTCAAGAAGCGATCGACTTGCTCGCGCAGCCCAAGCAGCAGCGGCGTGGCTTCGGCGCGCCGCGTGAGCCGCTCAAGACGTTGGCCGAGTCGCCGGTCACGAAGCAGCCGGTGAAAATCTTCGACGGCAAGTACGGCCTGTACGCGACCGACGGCACGACGAACGCCAGTCTGCCCAAGGGGACCGAGGCGGACGATGTGACGCTCGAGTTCGTGCTGCCTTTGTTGGCCGAACGCGCCGCGATGGGGCCATCGGCCAAGTCGAAGCGGGCCGCCAAGGGAGCGAAGAAAGCTGCTCCGAAAGCAGCCAAGAAGAAAGCGGCGAAGAAGAAAAAGGTGGTGGAGGAGTAGGGGTGATGGAGATAGCAGGGCGAAGGGAACGCGGATGAACACGGATGAAGAGGATGAACGCGGATAAGACGGGAATTTGAAACACGGAGAGCACGGAGCTCACGGAGAAAAGGACAGAAGATAAAGAGGTTTTTTAGGCAAGGCGAAAACTTCGTGTTCGAGCTTTGAGAGACAGACTCTTCAAGAAAAGCGTCTCTCTTCCCTCCTGATTTCTCCTCCGTGAACTCCGTGCTCTCCGTGTTTCAATTCTCCCCTATCTGCGTTCATCCTCTTCATCCGTGTTCATCCGCGTTCCCAACACGTCGCCAGTCCAACTAACTCTCTTCGAGTTCACCCAGTTGCGGTTCATCGCCCAATGCGATGGCGTGCGCCATGGCGTGGGTTCGGCAGTGCGATACGCTCACGATCACCTCGCCGATCTGCCGCATCTGCATCCATTCGCGCACGCCGCCGCGCAGCAGCACGCTGGTCTGCCCGGGCCCGGTCGCGGTGAGTTCGACGTCTTGCCAACGAATGCCGCGTCGCCAGGTGGTGCCGAGTGCCCGCAAGGTGGCTTCTTTGCCGGCCCAATACGCCGCGTACCATTGCGTGGCTTGCTTACGCGATTGGCAGAACCGCATTTCGCGCGGCGTGTACACGCGCTGGATGAATTGCTCGCCGTGGCGCTCGATAAGCCGGGCAATGCGCAAGGTTTCGACAATCTCGCACGAGGTCGCGAGGATGATCATGGTTGAATTCGCTCGTAAACGTAAACCGCTTGCACCGCTCGATCAAAGTCGCGCAGGTCGCGAAAGCGCCGCCAAAACAACTCGGGCCGAATCGCGTCGTCCCAAAACACGTCCAGCGTCGCGGTGCGTCGATAGCCGTGACCGGCATTCTGGAGCGTGTCGAGGAACGTGACGAACTTCGGATCGCTCGCAAACGGCCCATACACGATCATATAGTCGACCGGCTCGCGGCCAAAGAAGTGAATCGGTGGCAGCTCGCGAAATTGCTCGGCAGGCTGACCATTCGCTGGCAGATCAAGCTGCCACGCATAGAGTGCGTGCGGGGCTTGCGCCATGTGCGGATACGTTTCCTCGCCCGGCACGACCCAGACGCTCTTGCCGTCGGCCACGTGCGACGTGATCCAATCCGAGACTTGACGCGAGGCGGTCGCGCGCGGCACGGCGATCTCGCGGATGAACTCGAATGGTGTGCAGCGGAACGAACGACCGACTTCGGTGGCCCATTCCTGCAAGTTGCCGGGCGGTGCGATGAACCATGAGCCGAGCAAGAACAACGCGTTCGTCCAGACCGCCAAAGCGATCAGGGGGAGCGCTTTCCAATGGGCATATAAAATCAACCAGTAGCACCAGCGGGCCGTGAGCGCGATGCTGGCCAAGATAAGCGGCGCGAGATATCGCACATCGGCCACGCGGGTACTCGCCACTGGCTGCGGTGAGAGTATTGCCGTGATCAACGCATACACGCCGATCGCCAGGGGCAGACGCAGCAACCAACGATCACGTGTCACAAGCCACATCAGCGGCGAGCCCACGAGCAGCAGCAGATTCACGCACTCGCACGCATGCAGATCGCGCAGATTCCAATACGCCAGGATCAAGAGATCGATCGGGCCATTGCCGCTGCCGCCACCGCCGCTCCAGAACCACCACAGGCCCACGCCAAAGAGCGTGAGCGGTGCGAATACCAAGACGACGTCACGCAGCGACCAGCGAAAGATTTGCCGCTGCCAGAGGGCGTAATCCACCGCCAACACGCCAACCAGCGCGGCGAAGTTCAGATACTGCGACGTGAGCAGCATCAGACCGGCGAGCAAGAGTAACAACCCGCTCACGACTCGACCGCGATGCTGCAAGTAAACGTACGTCACCGCCAACGTGGCGAGCATCGCGAGTGCGTAGTACCGGCCCTGTCGCGAGTAGAGAAAGAACGAGACTTGCCCCAAAGTCGCGGCTCCGTAGGCGAGCCACAACGCCGGATTCGCGTCACTGTGCCAAAGCCACACCAGCCCCAGAATTACCATCAACAGACCGGCGAGCGCGAACGGAGCCCGTGCGGCAAACGTGTCGTTGCCCCACACCGACACGAACGGCGCGAGCACATAGTAACTCAGCGGCGGCGTTTGCCGATTGTGCAGATCGCGGAGCAGTGCCCCTTGGCGATACGCGTACACATTGTGCCCCAGCCGCGCCGTGGTATCGCCGGTGGTCGCAACTCCCTGGGCGAACAGCACCGTGTCGGCCTCGTCGCTCCACAATCCATACGCGCCGAGATGTACGAACAACAGCAACGCCGCGAGCAGCAGATAGATGCCGGACAGCCCGAGTTTGAGTTCACGCGGAGCGGGCTGAAACGGATTGGACTTCATGATCTGGCCCGCGGCCGGCACTAGATCATCATCGTTATCCGCCTCGTCGTTCATGACAGTTCAGCGAGTGGAAGAAGTGGGCAGAATGCAGGATGACAGGATCATGACGAACAGGATCATAAAACAAGAAAAGCAGACGTTCGTCGCATTCGCGGGCTCGGAAGTCTTGGTTTCACATGATCCTGTTCTTCATGATCCTGTCAAAATCCCTTACTGCCGAACTTAAGTGAGCCCGCAATTCCGCTTCGCCCGCGCCAGTACTTCACCCGCCTTTTTGCGAGCCCGGCTGGCACCGTCGGCGAGAATCTCTTGCACTTTGGCGGGGTTGCCGGCCAACTCGGCGCGTTTTGCCCGGGCCTCGGCGAAGTACGCTTCGGCCTTGTCGGCGAGCGCCTTTTTGACTTCGCCATAGCCGAAGCCGCCGCGGCGATAGAGGGCTGCCATCGTCTCGCGATCTTCGGCGTTCGCGAAGAGCGAGAACAGATCGAACAGATGATCCCCCTCGGGCTCCTTGGGCTGCTCGACCGGCCGCGAGTCGGTGACAATGCGCATGATCTTCTTGCGCTGAGCTTTGACATCCTCGAAGATTTCGAGCGTGTTGTTGTAGCTCTTCGACATCTTCTCGCCATCGATGCCCGGCACACGCGCCGCCGAGGCCACGATCTTGGCCTTGGGCATCACGAACGTCTCGCCGAAGTGATGGTTGAAACTCGCCGCGATATCACGGGCCACTTCGATGTGTTGCACCTGGTCCTCGCCGACCGGCACCGTGTTGGCGTCATAGGCCAAGATGTCGGCCGCCATCAACACGGGATACGTGAACAGGCCGGCGTCGGCCGTCAGCCCCTTGGCCTTCTTGTCCTTGTAAGCATGGCACCGCTCGAGCAGTCCGATCGGCGTGCCGGTCATCAGCAGCCAGCACAGCTCGCTCACTTCGGGCACGTCGGATTGCACGAACAGCGTGGCCCGATTCGGGTCCAACCCCAACGCGAGCAGATCGAGCGCGGCATCGAGCGTCAGTTGCCGCAGTCGCTCGGACTCGCGGATCGTGGTCAACGCATGCAGATTGGCAATGAAGTAGTACGACTCGCCCGAGTTCTGCAGATCGATGTACTGGCGGATCGCGCCGAAGTAGTTGCCCCAATGGAACCGGCCGGTCGGTTGAATGCCCGAGAGGACGCGATGCACGGCAGGTGGTTTCGGGGACGAATCTTGGGACATGTTCAAGTCTCGTGCAGAGGGCAAGCGAAGCGACTAACACTTCGGCGGATTCAGGGTCAACGTGCCGACAATCTCGTGCAGCGATTTCGCCCCGAGCGACGCGATCGCCCCGGGCAGCCCGTCGAGAATGGTCATGGTACACGTCGGATTGTAAAAGTTGGCCGTGCCAATTTGCACCGCCGAGGCGCCGGCGACGAAGAACTCCATGCAGTCGTCCAACGTGGCGATCCCGCCGATGCCAATGAGCGGCGTTCGCGTGGCTTGCGCGGCTTGATACACCATTCGCAACGCGATCGGTTTGATCGCCGGACCGCTGAGGCCCCCCATGCCGTTGCCCAAGAGCGGTCGTCGCTTCTTCCAATCGACGGCCATGCCGAGCACGGTGTTGATGAGCGAAATGGCATCCGCGCCGGCCTCGCCCGCGGCTTTGGCGAGCGTTCCGATATCCGAGACGTTCGGCGTTAGCTTGGCGATCACCGGCTGCGTGGCGACCGCGCGCACGCCAGCGACCACGTGGTGACACTTCACCGGGTCCTTGCCGAAGTCGGTCCCCGCGCTGACGTTGGGACACGAGACGTTCAACTCCAACGCCGCGATGCCGGGCAAGTCGCGCAGCCGCCGCGCCATCTCGACGAACTCATCCTCGGTTTTGCCGGCGATGCTGACGATGATCGGGGTCGTGAGCGTGACGAAGTACGGCAGATGATGGGCGACAAACGCTTCGATGCCGTCGTTGTCGAGGCCGATCGAGTTGAGCATCCCGCCGGTGGTTTCGATCGTCCGCCACGGAGCGTTGCCGGGCCGCGGTTGTTGCGTGATCGTCTTCGGCAGAATGCCACCCAAGCGGCCCAGATCGACGATCCCCGCCATCTCGCGGGCATAGCCGAACGTGCCCGACGCCACCAGAATAGGATTCGCCAGTCGCAAACGTCCCAACTCGACCGACAAATCAATCTCGGGGGACGCGGTCATAGCGGCGAGCGGGGGTTCGAGCAACTGCCAACAAAGCCGCGTGAGACGAGGGGGAAAACCGCGGCAACTGCGGCGAGTTTAGCACGCCCCGGGCCCAAGTCGCAAGGAAGCGCAGGCAGTGGCAGTTATACCGTTTGGGGATGTGTGCCATGTCCACGTCTTCGTGGACATGCGCCTTCCCCGAGAAGCATGCCCACGCGGCGTGGGCATGGCACACGCGCGACTTTCGCACGGATCGTCACCTTTTCCCCAACTCAACAGTTCCGCCCCTCGCTTGCGGTTTCGCGCTCAACTGTCGTCGCTGCCCC